>JACZYK010000160.1:3010-6475 GCA_022571135.1 Bacteroidota bacterium | reverse complement strand
CGCCGTCGACGAAGAGGTTCTTATCGAACGGGCTGAACCGGTGGAGATAATGCTTGAATCCGACAATCGATCGGTGTTCGGCCGGAAGAATTCGAAGCAGCTCAAATATCCCATCCAGACCCGTCTTACGAAGCAGGGCGATCTGCTCGTCATCGGCGTACAGTGCTATCGGGCGGCGCTCATCGTGGCGACGAATCGTCAGGGCCGAGGCAACGGCATGACGGAGATATTTCTCCGGACCATAGCTATGTAGAACGTAGCCTTCCAAATGAGCGGTGGGCGTGAAACTACCGGACGCAAATTAAAGCCGTATCAACGCAGCTCAAAATCAAAGGTTCAAGCGCTCCGGAGTTCCGGTCAAGTCGTCTCGTTCAGTTTTTTGCGGAGCCGTTTCATCAGTTCGTCGAATCCCTTTTTCCGAATTACCGACTGGAAGGATCGGGAATAGCCCTTAACGGTGCTGACTTCGTCCAGGATAATATCTATTGCCAGCCAGCGTCCTTCATCGTATCGCAACTCGTACTCCACACTGGTGGGCACGTGCTTATAGATCGTGGTCGTGAAGACGTGAGCCTCTTCTCCGGTAACGGTGATAACGTCGTATGCAACCGACGATCGAAACACGTCCAGATCGGCTAGCGACTGGGAACGGACGATTTTGCTGAATACGTCAATGAATTCGCCCTGTTGCTCGGTGCTCAGCCTGTTCCAGTGCCTGCCGAGAGATGCCTGTCCCATGGCGTGAAAATCAATTACGTCGTTGATAACCGCGCGGAGCTGCTCTTTCTGCTCGGCGGATATGTTGTCGCTGTCGCCGAGAAGCGACTTGATCTCCCGGTCCCGGTCTTCGAGCATCTCCAGTATGTCGGCTGCCGATTGCTGGGAACTCGCCGGAATTGCAGCTATCAGTGTCAGCAGTGCGATAATGCAGAGACGTCTACAGTTGATGTTCATTATCTGGGACAAAATTATTTTTTGAGTCCTTAGAATTGGAATAAAAACAGGGGTACAAAGCCCATCGCGTAACTACTCAACAAGCGTGCCGTTATCCAGGCTTTCCGGAAGCGTTCCGGTCGATCTGAACAGCCTGAGTACGGAGACATTGTAATCGTAAACGGCCTGAAAATGGGTAACCTGGAGCTCGATGTTGGCTCTGACGGCCCTCACGAGATTTTCGGTGTCTCCGATTTGCAGATCAAAGCTGATTTCCTCCGTTCTGAGCCAGTCCTTGCTCAAACGGAGCGCCTCGTTCTGTGTGTCGAGCGCCACGCGCGCAATCAGCACATTCCTGTACGCCTCCTCGACCTCAAACAGGATGAGTTGGCGGGCGACTTCGCCCTGAAATCGAACCTCCGAGGCATCCGCACGCGCCTGTTCCACCTTCGAGCGGGTCTGGGCGAAATTCAGGTTTTGCCTAAATCCGACGCCCGCCCTCACGCTTCGAGAGAGAAAAGGATCGCCCACGTAAGGATTTCGCTGTCGGTATCTGCCGGAGGCTGAGCCATATGTGGCGTTGACGGCCACGAACAGTTTGGGGTAATAGTCCGACATGGCAACGCTCACGAGGGCGTTTCGAGCTTCGAGTCCTGCGCGCACCTGCCCCATTTCCGGGCGGTTTACGAGCCCCGCCTCCTGATAAATCTTGAGACGTTGAAGATCGACCTCGATCGGTGTCAGCAGCCGGGAGGCAGTCGTTGCCGTGGCGCCATCCGGGAGAAAGAGTTGCAGCGAGAGCGCCGCCCTCGCTGTATGCCGTTTCTGGTCCACCTCGACAGACTTCCTCATAAACTCCTGCTCGGCGATCTGAACCTGGAAGAGATCTGCGTCGTCCACGTCCGAATCCTCCTCGTCGATCAGGTTTTCTATCTCCACGATCGCTCGTTCAACAATTTTGCCGACGTCTTCGATAACTCTCGTCAGTTCTTCCGTCAGCAGCATGGAGTAATAAAGCTCTGCGGTTCTGGTCGCAATTTCCAATTCCTTCGATCGAACCGATTCTTCCTCAACCTCCACGCCGAAGCGTGCTGCTCGAATGTTTCCGCCGATCTCCCCCCACGTAAAAAGGGGCTGGACGAGTTGGACCTCAATCCGGTTGAAAGCTGAAAGATTTTCCCAGTCGTTCCGCACGTCCGGATCCAGGTACAGCTCATCCGTCGGAGTCCCGTTGGGATTGGTCAGAGCCGGAGCGGTGGAGTGCGCGGAGGTCGCCTCGAATTCTGTCAGATAACGATTCGCTCTCGCGAACCTCAACCGGGCTTCGGCGAACTTGCGTCCTGAATCGACGACGCCGACTTCGGGACTCACCGCGAGTGCGTAAGAGACCGCTTCGCGAAGATTGACGATTACGGTATCCGGCCTACCCTGAAAGGCACGGGCATCCGACGTTTGCAGGATCAGTATCAGCAGGGCCGGAAAAATGATTCTGCGACGAGGCGAGAGAAAATGAACAGGCATAACAACTGGACCGATGGGGATATATTTGTCGTTTTCAGCAGCATGGAAGCCGCTTGCGTGCCAATGAAGGTAACAGCGGCGACCTTTTCCAGGGACGCTAAACGCGGCGGATTTCAGGCGGTTCTTGAATAGGGCTGTTGCTAGTCTTACCTTCGGACGTTCTTTCGCATACGCAACACGGTTGTGACCGCATGAAAATGTGGTCCGAAGGGAATCCGGTGCGAGTGTTTCGGCCGAGAATATGATCGGCCGGATGCTCAAAGCCCGAGCTGTACCCGCAACTGTAAACGACAGAAGGCCAGGACGTAGAAGGCGGCGCCACGGTTCTCTCGAGAACGGGAAGGCAAAGCCCGAGTCCATTCCTTCGAGCGCGATCGGCGTTCACTGTCGTGAGCCAGGACACCTCAACTGTAGACGCGCGTGCCTACCACCTCCGGGAAAAGAGGTGCTGGTGCCAGCCGGGAAGGCGGGATGGTTCTTAGACAGTAACACGACCCGATCGCCGCCGGCGAGCAGCCTGCACCTCAGGATGAGGATCAGGCTTTTTTTATGCGCCGAATAAAGGGAATACTACTCATAGCGATGCTGATGGCCGAGATCGCCGCGGCTCAGGTCCGAGCGGACTCGACGGTCACGTTGCCGGAGATTATCGTTATCGACTCCCTCGCTGTGGAGGGTTCGGATCACGCGATTCGTCTTCGTTTTTTCGGTCCGGAGCGTTTGCGGACCCGCGACGCAGAGTCGATTGCGGATTTTCTCTCGAACGAAAGTTTCCTGTTAATTCGGCGAGCCGGATTGTCTGGACTCGCGAGCGCATCGCTCCGGGGATTCGGAAGTCTCCACACCCACGTATACCTGGACGGCATTCTTCTGGCCGATCCACAAACAGGACAGGTCGATCTGGCTACGCTTCCTGCGGTGTTCTTTGAGTCGGTCTCGGTCGGTCACGGCGGAGCTGACGTCCAAGGAGGGCACGGAGCGCTCGGGGGATCCGTGCGCCTGGAAACGGTT
>JACZYK010000160.1:0-3000 GCA_022571135.1 Bacteroidota bacterium | reverse complement strand
TCCTCACAGGTCTATCCGACCTCCACTACGTCGGAACACCTCGACATGTCGCTCCTTTCATCTTGAGCCGCTTCATCTCAAATCTCTGTTGTCCTGTTCCGGCCGCTCTGCAATAACTGCATTTTTTTACCTGGGAGGCCTGCAAACATTGCAGTGTGGCGCTTCGTCCCGGCGGCGGCCCATCATTGCGGCTGCTCGGTTCGGCCGGCGCATTCGGTGCATTGCAGGGTGGAATTGTCGCATCGAGGCCTGTCAAAGGCGTACGTACGCTGCTGGCCGCAAATCTTTCCTCGACGGAAGGCTCGTTCCCGTACGACGATCCGGTTCGGTTTCCACCCGTCGTGTCGCGTCGCGAAGGATCGGATCGAACGTCTCGCAATCTGTACGGCCGTGTCGAAGGCGAATCGGGAAAGTGGTTCGCATCCTTCTGGTGGGCCTATACGGATCGAGGCGTACCGGGTCCATCGAATGCGCCCCCCGTGCCGGCCCGGCAGGAAGACCACTCTTTCCGGATCTGGGCGGGTAGCCGGGTTCCAATTTTTGCGGGCCGAATACATTTTGCGATTATGGCATCGCAAGGACGTCTCCGGTACCGACATCCCGATCCGTCGGTATCCTCTGACTCGAAGACGAGCATACTCGATATGGCGGTCAACGGGTATCGAGTCGTCTCGGGCGCATGGCTCGCGGATTTCGGTATTCGTGCGGGGTTTGATCGGACCGAGTTACGCGGCGGTACACATCAGATTCGGTCTCTCGCCTTTCTGTCCGCGGCTGGAACGGGGGAGCAATGGAGCCTTAATCCCGGCATAACGGCCGAGTTCAATTCTACTTCCGGCACGTCGATCACCCGCCTGATTCCTCGTTTTTCTGCCCGCATAAAGCCTGCTAGACGCCTTCCCGTCGCCCTGAAAGGCAGCGTCAGCCGCGTATTTCGCGTACCGACGTTCAACGAACGATTCTGGATACCGGGCGGAAACCCGAATCTGAGACCCGAGGAAGGCTGGTCGGCCGACATGGGGATGTCCGCATGGACGGGAAACGGTGAATTCAGTGCAAGAGCGGACGTCACGGCACACTGGAGTCGGCTCAAGGACAAGGTGGTCTGGATTCCGGGACTGGTCGGAGGGTCGATACAGGTCTGGCGGCCACAAAACGTCGGACTCGTGGCGGGGAGAGGTTTCGAAAGCTCTGTAGATATCGAGTTTTCCCCCACGGACCGGTTTTCAGTAGGTGCCAGGCTTATTCACGCTTACAGCCGGGTGGAGGATCGAACGGACGAATCGACGCGATCGTACGGTAAACAGATCCGGTATGTACCGGAGCACGTCTTCAAGTCGATCCTTTCGATGCGCTACTCAGCCGTGGGGCTGGAGCTTCTATCCTCGATAACCGGCCGCCGGTACGTTACTTCGGACGAGAGCCGCTACCTGGGGGGCTACCATATCCTCTCCGCGCGTATGCATGCCGCTCTGCGCATGAGCCCAGCGATAATCCGCCTGGTCGGCTCGATCGAAAATGTGACGGACAAACCATACGAACACATCGGATTTTATCCCATGCCCGGCCGTCATGCACGATTCTCCATCGTCTATGAGATCGGGCGTAAAGACAAATGACAATGAAAATACTTATCGGTATATCCCGCAGACACCTATTTTACGCGGGCGCCCTTCTGGTCTTCACACTCTCGATGTCCGCGTGCGACCTGGTAGACTCCGGTCCGAAGGAGTCCTCGCTCCGTGCGGCAGGCGTCCTGGTCGCCAACGGGGGCAATTTCGGAGATCAGAATGGTTTTCTAACGAGCTACGACCCCACCAGCGACGTGGTCGTACACGGGCCATCGCTGGGCGGTTTTTTGCATGGCCTGAAACTGCACGAGAATCGTATCTACGCCCTTCTGAATACATTTTCTCTGGGACGAATCGACGTTCTCGATGCGTCGACGCTGGATCGCGTGGGACAGTATGCCGATCTGCCTGCGCCAAGAGCCATGGCCATTTCTGGTGACGTTGCATACGTCACCAATCTGATATTCGGCCAGAACGGAACCGTTAATACCATCTCTCTCGCGTCCGGAGAGATTTCTGATCCACTGGAGGTGGGCAGCATTCCGGAGGGGATCCTTATGGCGGGGGATCGGATCTATGTTGCGAACTCTGGCCTGCTCGGCGCCGGAACGACACTGTCGATAATTGACCCCGATGAATCAACGGTATCGACGATAGACATAGGCTGTGACGGTCCGCGCGATCTCTTCGTCGACAACGATGGTGAAATCGTCGTCCTGTGTTCCGGGAAGACGCTCTACAACGACGACTTCACTTCGATCCTCTCAAGGACCAATGGTCAGATCGTATTCTTCGATTCGGAGACCGATACGGTGCGCGAGCGCATCGATTTGGAAACCCAACTCGGAACGACGAACGGAACGATCGCGGGGTACTACTCGCCCGACGCATCGGAGCTGTACGCCGTATCCGGGGAGGACAATTCAATCTATCGCATCGACACGGATAGGAACGAAATAGCTGCGACGTTTGTGTTGCCTTTGGAGAACGGCCTCATCGGGATATCGGGTATCGCATACGATGCCTCGCAAGAGCGGCTCTATGTAGGGCGCTTTCCGAAGAGCGGAGCCGGACCGTTTCCAGACTTTACTTCTTCCGGAACCGTCGTCATACTCGACCGTGATGGCGTCGAGACCGGTTCATTCGAGATCGGCCCGGCGCCTTCGCAGATCGTGTTACTCCCATCCGAGCGTTAGCCTGGATTCCCACGCCACAGTGCAAGCCCGCTGCAGAATGTGCCAGTTTTTCGACTTCAAAAAAATCATCGTGGCTACCGGTGATCCCCAATAATCCAATAATAGATTCTACTCTCTTCTAGTCACTTGCGTTGATTCTTGCCGATATGATACTGACTTCTGTCGTCCAAGTAATTTGTCGTAGTCAGCGTGTGAACCTATCCAAAACCACAGCATCCCATTTTCACCCCGCT
>JACZYK010000159.1:4108-6478 GCA_022571135.1 Bacteroidota bacterium | reverse complement strand
CGGGAGGCAGTTGGGCATTCTCTGCCGAATAGCGCAGCGCTTCCACAAAGGCATCAGGGAGGCAGAGGACGTATCACAGGGACGGGTGGGGCTGATCTCCATTCTGAACCCCCACACGAATATCGTATGCCTCGTCGCCCTACCCGAAGATGCACAGTCGATCTCGGAAGTCAATGAGCTGAATAAGGCGCTGGCAGCCAGGTTCGGAGTCAAGAATGTGATCTCGATTCAGAGCTACGATTATCTCGTTTCGCATACGACCGTCTCAAATGAAATCCCGTATGTCCAGGAGGAGGAGCGTTTGAAGAGCCTCGAGTTGGACGAACCCCACCTGGACGTATTGCGCCTGGTGTTCATGAACCGATGGGTCGAGGAACGTACGTGCGGCAGACGCACATACCTCGAAGATTTTGTGGTTACGCTCAGGCGGGATGCCGCGAACCTATGGGAGGGATTGCGGTCCATACGCGGCATTTCCGTCTGATCCTGTCCGGTGCTTGCGCGAGCGTATCCATGCCTGTTAGCGCTACAGTTCAATCAGGGCTCTGGGATCGACGATCCCGGGACCGCGCTCGGTCATCTCGACGTCGGCGACGGCCACCGACGCATCGTGCTCGAAAAACAACTTCCAGTGGCCGGCGACGGCATCTTCCAGAAAGGCCCGCTTCTCTTGGATGGTTTTCATCGGCCACAGGTCGTAGGCCATGTTCCACGAAGGCGAAAGATGGACATGCGTTGGGAGGAGGTCCGCCACGAACACGATGGACGCGTCCTGGTCGTATATGCGGACGAGCTGCATGCTTTTGGTGTGGCCATCCACAGGAAAAAGCTCGACGCCGGGGTACAATTCCGACCGGCCGTCGATGAAATTCAGCTGTCCCGAATTCCCGAGGGGGTCCAGATTCTCAGATAGAAACGAAGCCTTCTCGCGGACATTCGATTTGAGGGCCCAGAACCAGTGCTCTCGCTGAATGTGGAAGACCGCATTGCGAAAGCCGACCTCGAACCGGTCTCCAATTCTGAGTGTGCTTCCGCCGCAGTGATCGAAATGCAGATGGGTGAGGATTACATCGGTCACATCGTCGAATCCGAATCCGAGACTGTTCAGGGATGTCTCGAGATTCGCCTCGGAAGAATCGAGGGAATAGATGTCGGCGAACCTTTCGTCATACTTCTCGCCGATCCCGTTATCGATGAGGATGAGTCGGTCGCTGCTTTCCAGAAGCAGGCACCTCATGGCGAGAGGAATCCTGTTTCTGTTGTCGGCCGGAATCTTCTTTTCCCAAAGAGGTTTCGGAACGATCCCGAACATGGCGCCTCCGTCGAGACCAAAGAATCCTGCATTTACGCTGTGTAAAGTGTAATCTCCAATCCGAGGCATGACTTATCCGGAGAGTGCGGGTTGTTTTATCAAGTCGGGAAGATACTGGACATTCAGGTGTTCGAGAGTGAAAAGACCCGGCCCGGTTGGAAAAAGGCCTTAATCTAGATCAAGATTTCATTCAGCTCATCGATGGCAACTGATTCGGCCATATCTGATTGTCTGGCTGCGTTGGCCCGGCGCGTATCCGGAGACCTCCGCACCGACGCTTACAGCAGGATGCTCTACAGCACGGATGCAAGCATCTATCAGGTGCAGCCCTATGCCGTGCTCATCGCGAGGACGAGAGAGGACGTGCATGCCGCGGTCGAGACAGCGGCGGAATTCGGCGTTCCGATTCTTCCTCGTGCGTCCGGTACGAGTCTGGCCGGGCAGACCGTGGGAGAGGCGATCGTCATCGATTTCACCCGCCACCTCGATCGGATACTGGAAGTCGATCCGGAAAAACGTACGGTGCGCGCAGAGCCCGGCGTCATCCTGGGTGCACTCAACGCTCATCTTCATCCTCTCGGACTCCAGTTCGGACCCGACCCGGCGAGCGCTGACCGCGCGGCCGTCGGAGGCGTTGTTTCGAACAATGCGACGGGTGCGCATTCGATCCTTTACGGGATGACGGCGGATCACGTTCGGCAGATGAACGTGATCCTGAGCGACGGCTCGAGGGCGTGTCTCGGGCCTCTGGACGAGGATGCCCTCCTCCGTATGACGAAAGCCGATTCGTTCGAAGCGCGACTGTACAGGGGTATTCACGGACTGGTTTCTGATCCTTCAAAGCGGTCAATCATTCGCGAGAAAACCCCCACCCACTGGCGGCGGTGCGGAGGCTATAACCTGGACCGCTTCGCCGGGAACGGAGTCTCCTTTCGAGTCCCACAGGACGGGAATTTCAACCTGGCCAGGCTGATTTCCGGAGCCGAAGGGACGCTGGCGGTCATCGAGGACGTTACGCTCGATCTGGTTCCTTTGCCGACGGCAACAGCGCTGACAAT
>JACZYK010000159.1:1746-4098 GCA_022571135.1 Bacteroidota bacterium | reverse complement strand
TTTTGATGATCTCCACACGGCGCTATCGGCCGTTCCCGCCGTGCTCGAGACGGATCCGTCAGCCGTCGAGCTTCTGGACAGTCTCGGGATGTCCCTGTGCCGGCAGGTGCCCGCATGGCGCAGGAAGTTGGAAGGATTTGTTGACGGTGAGCCCAATTGCGTCCTGATCACGGAGTTCTACGGAGAGAGCGAGTCGGAGCTGCGCTCGAAAATGGACCGCCTCGAATTGCATGTTTCCGCATCCCGGTCGGGCGCCCGGCAGATCATTCGCCTCCTGGATGAGTCCCGACAGGCGGACGTCTGGAGTGTCCGCAAGATGGGACTTGGATTTCTGATGAGTGTGAAAGGTGATCACAAGCCGATACCCTTCATCGAAGATGCGGCCGTCCCCCCGGAGCACCTGGCCGACTATGTGACCGGGATCGAGAAGTTCTGTAACGATCTCGGGACCGACGTGGCATACTATGCCCACGCAAGCGCGGGTTGTGTGCACATCCGGCCGCTGATCAACACGAAGTCGGCAGAGGAAATAGCGCGCATGCCGCAGATCACATCGTTTGCGATCGAGCAACTGCACGGATTTGGAGGTGCGCTCTCGAGCGAGCACGGTGATGGAAGAGCAAGGAGCCGGTTCAACGAGCAGTTCTTCGGGCCCGAACTGTACGGATTATATCAGCAAGTCAAACGGATTTTCGACCCCGACAATCTTCTCAATCCCGGGAATATCGTAGACGCCGGCATGATGACCGACAATCTTCGCTTCGGCGAGGACTACACTACGCTGCGCATTGAAACGCATCTGGACTTCTCGACCGATCAGGGTTTCGACCGGGCTGTTGAGATGTGCAACGGGGCGGGCGTCTGCAGAAAACTGTCGGACGGCGTCATGTGCCCCAGTTTTATGGCCACCCGGGACGAGGAGCACAGTACGCGAGGGCGGGCCAACGCCCTGAGAGCCGTCCTGTCTGGCCGAATGGGTACAGCGGGACTGGCCGACGACAGATTGTACGAGACCATGGATCTGTGTATTCAGTGCAAGGCGTGTACTTCGGAGTGTCCGTCGTCGGTGGACATGTCCAAGTTGAAGATTGAATTTCTGGCCCAGTACTACGAGAAAAACAGGATCCCCGTACGGTCCCGGATGTTCGGATCGATCGCGGCTCAGAGTCGCCGGTTCAGTGGTAGAACGGCGCCCATCATCAACGCGCTCGCCCGCTCTCGGCTCGTGAGGTGGTCTATGGACAAAACCCTGGGGATCACGAGACATCGCGTCATGCCTACGTTCGCCAGGCATCCGTTTACCGAGTGGTTCGACAGCCGGGAAACCGTGTCGAACGATCGGCCGCGGGTCGTGCTCTTCAATGACACGTTCAACACCTACAACTATCCCGACACATCGATAGCTGCCACGCTGCTCCTTGAGGCGGCCGGTTTCAGAGTCGAGTTGCCCGGCCATCACTGCTGCGGTCGGCCGTGGCTTTCAAAGGGATTGGTCGATGAGGCGCGGACGGCGGCCAGGGATACGATCGACAGACTCGCTCCGTTTGCGGAAAAGGGCATTCCGATCATAGGCCTCGAACCGAGCTGCCTTCTGACGTTCCGGGATGAATACGCAGCTCTCTTGCCCGGAGATGCCCGGGT
Source organism: Bacteroidota bacterium (assembly GCA_022571135.1). Classification (GTDB taxonomy): domain Bacteria; phylum Bacteroidota; class Rhodothermia; order Rhodothermales; family UBA10348; genus JACZYK01. The sequence continues at coordinate 2,457 of JACZYK010000159.1, read as the reverse complement.
TCAACTCGTGGCTTCCCACTCGTACATGCTGGAGGAATTTATTAGCGATCTTGCGATCTCCGGAAGCCTCGATCTGGACTTTACGGACGAGGATCAGGAAATCCTCCTGCATGGGCACTGTCACCAGAAAGCCATGATTGGGACGGGCCCGAGCGTAGCGGCGCTTTCGCTTCCTACCAATTACCGGGTTTCCGAAGTGAATTCTGGATGCTGCGGACTCGCCGGCTCGTTCGGATTTGAGTCTGAACACTATGAGATATCCATGAAAATAGGAGAGGACCGTCTACTGCCGGCCGTACGAGAAGCGCCACCGAGCACCATCATAGCCGCGGCAGGCGTCAGCTGTCGCCAGCAGATCCAACACGCCACGGCGCGAAAGGCGATGCATCCTGCGGAGATTCTTTTCAGAGCTCTCAAACGTCCCGAATAGGGCTTTCAGAACATATCGATATCCATGTCAGCTCATCACATGACGCCGGATGAATTCCGGAAATACGGGAAGCAGGTCATCGACTGGATCGCCGACTATCAAAAATGGATCGAGACGTATCCCGTGCTTTCGCAGGTGAAGCCGGGGGATATCCGGAAAAGTCTTCCGGAGCGGCCGCCGGAGCGGGGAGAGTGGTTCGACGTTATCCTCGATGATATGGATAAGGTCATCATGCCCGGGATTACGCACTGGCAGTCTCCGAGCTTCCACGCGTTCTTCCC
>JACZYK010000159.1:0-1736 GCA_022571135.1 Bacteroidota bacterium | reverse complement strand
TGCAACTCGTCGGGCCCCGCTATTCTCGGAGAGTTGTTGTCAGCGGGACTGGGGGTTCAGGGTATGCTCTGGGCCACGAGTCCGGCATGCACCGAACTGGAAGTACACGTCCTCGACTGGGTTGCGGATCTGCTCTGCCTTCCCGATCGATTCAAGTCTTCGTCGAGCGGAGGAGGCGTCATTCAGGACAGCGCGTCGAGCGCTTCGCTGTGCGCGCTTCTGGCGGCGCGGGAAAAGAAAACCTCAGGCGCCTCGAACGAGAAGGGGTGCGATCGCTCCCTGGTGGCTTATACGTCCGACCAGGCGCATTCTTCTATCCTTAAGGCGGTTCGCGTCGCCGGTGTCGGATCGGAAAACCTCCGTCTGATCGAGTCAGACGATACCTACGCCATGCGACCAGATCGCCTGGCAGAGGCCATCGAGACCGACGTTCAGGCCGGCCGAATTCCCTTTTTCGTGAGCGCGACAGTAGGTACGACCTCCTCCAACGCCTTGGATCCGCTGGCCGCGATCGGCAGGATTTGCCGGAAGTACGGCGCCTGGATGCACGTCGACGCGGCGATGTCGGGGACCGCAGCCGTCTGTCCGGAGTATCGCTATATCCATGACGGCCTGGACTTTGCCGACAGCTACTGTTTCAATCCACACAAATGGATGTTCACGAATTTCGACTGCACCTGCTTCTACGTTGCCGATCGGGCCGCTCTTATCCGGTCCTTGAACGTGCTTCCGGAGTACCTGCAGACGAACGCATCGGAGGACACCGCCGTCGTCGACTACAGGAACTGGCAAATTCCTCTTGGAAGGCGCCTCCGAGCGCTTAAACTGTGGTTTGTCGTGCGATATTACGGCGCGGAAGGACTACGATATCATATTCGCGAGCACGTAAAACTGACCCAGGAATTCGCTGAATGGGTGCGAGCGCACGAAGATTTCGAGGTCGTGGCGCCTCATCCCCTAAATCTGGTCTGTTTCCGTCACCGCCACGGCGACGACTTTACGAGGGAATTACTCGGTCGTCTGAACGCGAGCGGTAAAATGTACCTGAGTCACACGTCTCTCGGCGGTCGCTACGTGATCCGTATGTGCATCGGACAAACCCAGACGAAGCGTCGTCACGTCCAGGCCGCCTGGCGGGGGATCATCTCGACGGCCGAGTCGATGTCCGTCTGAAGGGCTTGAGGAGAGGATCAGTGCCCCGGAAATCGGTAGACCTGTCCGCCCTTCATGACGAACCGGACGTCACTGAGTACGGAGATATCGTCCAGAGGATTTGCCGGTACCGCGATGAGGTCGGCGAACTTGCCCGGTTCGATCGTACCGACGGCGTCTTCAAGACCCATGAGCTCGGCAGCGACAACGGTGGCCGAACGAATCGCCTCTGCCGGGGTCATCCCGTAGGAGACCATGACCGGAAAATCGATCGCATTGTCTCCATGGGGCAGCGCCCCGGCGTCCGTGCCGTAGGCGATCTTGACTCCCTTTGATAGGGCCCGTCCGAAGACCCGTCTGTGCGATTCCGTGATGGCGGTCGAGCGTTCATCCCACTCCTCTCTGGGACCATCCTGAAAATAAACGGAGATGGTCGGAACCCAGAAGGTTCCTTTCTCGACCATCAGATCGAGTGTTTCATCGGAAAGCAACATCCCGTGTTCGATGGATCGAACTCCGGCCCGAACGGCCGCATGAGCCGCACGACCACCGTACGCGTGCGCGGCAACCGACTTCCTGAATCT
>JACZYK010000158.1:3467-6514 GCA_022571135.1 Bacteroidota bacterium | reverse complement strand
ATCTGGAGAGCTCGGTGGATTGACGCGCGTCCGGGGATTCACGATCGACGATGCCCATATTTTCTGTATGCCCAAACAAGTCAAAGATGAGGTCAAAGACGTCATCGACCTGACGCTGAAGGTATTCCGGACACTCGGGTTCAACGATTTCGATGCACAGATCTCGCTAAGGGATCCGGAGGACAAGAAAAAGTACTCCGGCGAGGACGCCCTCTGGGACTCCGCGGAAGACGCCATTCGTGAGGCTGCTGCCGAGATGGGTCTGCAATCTAGGGAAGAGATCGGTGAAGCGGCGTTCTACGGCCCGAAGCTCGATTTCATGGTGAGAGATGCGCTGGGACGAAAATGGCAACTGGGTACCATTCAACTTGACTATATCCTGCCCGAACGATTCGACCTGACCTATATCGGGGAAGACAACAAGAAACATCGTCCCGTCATGATCCATCGGGCGCCGTTCGGATCGCTCGAGAGGTTCATCGCCGTCCTCATAGAACACTACGGGGGGAATTTCCCGACGTGGCTCGCGCCCGTACAGGCCGTTGTTCTCCCTGTCGGCCAGAACTATGAAGCCTATGCCCTGCAAGTCAAATCAAGGCTCATGGAGGCTGGAATTCGAGTCGACATCGATTTCAGAAATGAGAAAATCGGATACAAAATCCGATCGTCCGAACTCATGAAAATCCCGTATATGCTTATTGTCGGAAAGCGCGAAATGGAGGAGGGATCCATATCGGTCCGACGACACGGAGAAGGTGATCTGGGTGCTTGTCCGATCGAGCAGTTTGTATCGAATCTGACCGAAGAGATTCAGGAGGCTGTCGATCTGGCCTGATGCCCCATAAACAGTCGCTCTTGGCATCCTCGAGCCGTGTTCGACCACTACGCGGGTTGCATTATCATACACGAACCAATAAACTGTATTCGGCGTTTGAGTACCCTCATGAGGATAGAGCGCCCTTCATCACTCCAATAACCAACTCTCAGACACCATCGCAAAGAAACGCATCCGGGTAAACGATTCAATCCGTGCCGCTCAGGTACGGGTCGTCGATCCGAAGGGAGAACACGGCGTTTATGATCTGGAAGACGCCATCAAAATGGCGGAAGATCGTGAACTGGACCTGGTAGAAATCTCACCCAATGCCGACCCGCCGGTTTGCAAGATCATGGATTATGGCAAATACCGGTACGAGCAACAGAAGAAAGAAAAAGAGGCCCGAAAAAAATCCCACGCCGTAGAACTGAAAGAAATTCGGTTTCGGCCCCACACCGATACCCACGACTTCGACTTCAAGACGAAGCACGCCAGAAACTTCCTCCTCCACGGAGACAAGGTGCGGGCATACGTCCAATTTCGTGGCAGAGATATCATTTACAAGGACCACGGAATGGATCTTCTCAGGAGATTTCTGGAAGAACTGGAAGACGTTGCCAAAATCGACCAGGAACCCAGGATGGAAGGGCGGCGAATGACGACAATTCTTACGCCGATCAAGAAAAGGGGATAGTCGGAGTAAAATCGTAGACCGGCCTCTTTCACGGAAATTCCCCACAATCTACTCCTCGTTCGACCATTCATTCGTTGTAGATCGTTGGAAAATTGCGTACTCTTCGAGGCTCAATCCGGTTCAGACTCTGACTATTTCGAGTTTGTCCGAACCGAGCAATATGACACGAGAAATGGCCCGGATAGTATTTTCAGGAGCGTAAATGCCCAAAATGAAGTCAAATAGAGGAGCGAAGAAAAGGTTCAAAACCACCGCTTCCGGGAAATTGAAACGCAAGAAGGCTTATCACAGTCATATCCTGACGAAAAAATCCCCAAAGCGTAAGCGCGGTCTTCGTAAGGCAACGCTCGTTGACAAGGTCGACAAGTCACGCATGAAACGCCTGATCGCTGCCTGAACCCTCTCCGTCGTATCCCAGTTTATAGAAGACAGCCATGCCACGCTCACAGAATAGAGTCGCTTCCCACCGTCGCCGTAAGCGCGTTCTTCAGATGGCCAAGGGCTACTGGGGACGTCGCGGTACGATCTATACGGTAGCCAAGCATGCCGTCGACAAAGCCCTTCAGTATCAGTACAGGGATCGGCGCCAGCGCAAACGGCAGTTTCGCCGTCTCTGGATCGCGCGAATCAACGCTGCGGCTCGCCTGAACGATACGACCTATTCACAACTAACCGGGGCGCTTCGGAAAGCAGATATCCAGCTGAACCGCAAAGTGCTTGCCGATCTCGCGATGCACGATCCGGACGCTTTCTCGAAGGTTGTAGCACAGGCTAAAACCTGAGCAGAACGTTCCTTAAATTGCAGTCATGAACATCCGGCGAACACGATTTTTTGTCAGCTCCGCCTCCCGACTGTAAAGTAGGTGGTGCCGACCGGGTGTTTTACGCCGTCAAGTATCGAGTCCCGCCCCTGACTTCCAGACCAGGCGGGACTTTTTTTGTATTTGAAATTTTGCGATGAAACGAGCAAATGTCAGATGATTGACACTCTTGAGGATCTGCGCAAAAAAATAGAGGCTGATCCGCTCGATACTCCGGAGGCGCTCGATGCGTTCAGGATTGGTTATTTGAGCCGGAAGCAGGGAAAAATCACCGACCTGCTGAAGCGCATTCCGGATGTCGCTCCAGAGGACAGGCGTAGCTATGGCCGGAAAGTCAACGAGTTGAAACGCCTTGCGGAGGCCCGCGTCAAAAACGCGCACGCGGCTCTTAAGAGCACCGGCGAAGTGGCCGAAGAAATCGACCTGTCCCTGCCGGGTCGCTCTCGACAAATCGGTTCGTTGCACCCTGCTACGCAGACACTTCGCCTCATAACACGCGTTTTCGAGTCCTATGGATTTACGGTGGCTGAGGGGCCGGAGATTGAGGACGACTGGCATAACTTCTCGGCGCTCAATTTCCCTCCCGATCATCCTGCAAGAGACATGCAGGATACGTTTTTCATCGAGCCGTCAAATATTCCGGGCTTTGCAACTCCGAGTGAACTGCAGGTGGTTGTGTCTGGAGTGGTTAGCAATATTAACTTTAACTATGAAA
>JACZYK010000158.1:0-3457 GCA_022571135.1 Bacteroidota bacterium | reverse complement strand
AGAGCGAAGAGGTTCCCATCCGGGTAATCGTACCGGGGCGCGTATACCGGAACGAGGCAATTTCATACAAGTCCTATTGTCTCTTTCACCAGGTCGAAGGCCTGTACGTCGATGAAGGAGTTACGATGGCGGATCTGAAGCAGATTCTGCACGCTTTCGCGCGAGCCCTGTTTGGCGACGATGTCGAGATGCGCTTTCGGCCGAGCTTCTTTCCGTTCACCGAGCCCAGCGCTGAGGTAGACATCTGGTGGAAGGACGACCATCTTCCCGGCGGCGGAAAATGGATGGAGATCCTCGGCTGCGGGATGGTCGATCCAAATGTGTTGGACGCCGTGGGTATCGATTCGGAAAAGTATACAGGATACGCGTTCGGTTTGGGAATAGAACGGATTGCGATGCTCAGATATGGGATCGATGACATCCGGATACTCTACGAGAACGACATCCGATTTCTCGAGCAGTTCGGATAGTTGAAAAATGATGGTTCCGAGGCCGTGCTATCAAAGACCCGGTGTGGATCAATACTAACCGCTTCTAACTCATGAAAATCAGCGTTAACTGGCTCTCCGATTACGTCGACCACGGCCTTTCCGTGGACGATCTTGCAGAACGCCTCACCATGTGCGGTCTGGAGGTGGAAGACGTCGAAAAGATCGGGTCGCCCCTGGAAGGCGTCGTCGTCGGACACGTTCTCGAAACGGGCGCCCATCCGAAAGCGGACCGACTGACCGTCTGTAGGGTCGATCTCGGCTCTGGAGATCCGGTCTCGATAGTGTGCGGTGCGCCAAACGTAGCGCCCGGCCAGAAGGTATGCGTGGCAACGGTGGGCTCAACCATCTCCGTGCCCTCACGAGATAATCCCTCGGAGCGAGTACCGGTCAAGATCAAAAAAACCAAAATCAGGGGCGAAGTCTCACAGGGCATGATCTGCGCAGAGGCTGAGGTCGGTCTATCAGATGAGAACACGGGCATCATGGTGCTCGACGAGAATGCTGCGGTCGGTCAGGCGTTCGCCGAGTACTTGAGCAAAAAGGGGGCCGCGATGGTCGATCACGCGATCGATATCGCGATAACCCCGAATCGGCCTGACGCGGCGTGTCACCTAGGGGTAGCCCGAGATATTTCGGCGCTCACGGGAGCGCCCTTTTCGGTACCTACCGTGGACGTTCCGGAGGCTGGAGGCGAAGCCGCCGACGCCTTTTCCGTCCACGTAGAAGCCCCGGATGCGTGTCATCGATACGTTGGAGTTCTTGTGAAGGATGTCGCCATCGGAGAGTCTCCTTCCTGGCTGCAGCAGCGACTGAGAGCCATCGGGCTGCGATCGAGAAATAATGTGGTCGATATCACCAACTATGTAATGTACGAATTCGGACAACCCCTGCACGCATTCGACTTCGATCTGCTGGCAGGGCCCGAGATCACGGTCCGGAGAACGCGGGGCACAACGAAGTTCACGACACTTGACGGCCTGGAGCGCGACCTGCCGGACGGGACCTTGATGATCGCGGACGGGGAGAGGGATATAGCTATTGCCGGAGTGATGGGCGGAGAAAATTCCGAAGTGACTGAATCGACTCGAAATGTCCTGATCGAGAGCGCCTATTTCGAGCCTTCGGGAATCCGTCGAACAGCAAAAGCCCTCCAACTCCAGACCGACGCATCCTACCGATTCGAGCGGGGGGTCGATCCGACCGGACAGGCACGAGCAGCTATGCGCGCCGCCGAAATGATGGAGAAACTAGCAAGCGGCCGTATTGTCGACGGTCTGGTGGATGCCCATCCAATCGTTCACTCGCCCACCGTCATCCGTCTACGCAAGAGTCGCGTGAAAGCTGTACTCGGCGTGAAAATATCCGGTGATCGGATCACGCGCCTGCTGTCGGCCATCGGATTCGAGGTGGAGTCAGAGGATGGAGGAAATACGTTCAGTTGCTCGGTTCCGCCATATCGCCCCGATGTGGAAAGGGAGATAGACGTAATCGAGGAAATCGCGCGTCTCTACGGATTCGATAACATTCCGGAGCCCGTGCGTTCCAGCGTCCCGAATCATCCGGTTCAGATGACGACCGACAGGAAATTGCGAGAACAGACGCGTGATCTGCTCGTGGGATTGGGTTACCGGGAGACGTGTACCAACAGCATGCTGAAGAAAGAAACCGCCCAAACCTTCCTGGATGAGGCTCTTCCCGGTGGACGCTTCGGCGGTGAGGTTATTGAAACGCTGAATCCGATTTCCCAGGAGATGTCGACGCTGCGTCCCAGCCTCCTGCCGGGCGTGCTGGTCGTCGTTTCATATAACCAGAACCGTGGGCGGAATTCCATAAGATTCTTCGAGTTTGGTCGTGTTCACGTCCGCGTCCATACCGAGCATTCGATCGTTGCGAACTACACGGAGAGGGAGTGCCTGATCGTGGTTCTTTCCGGCGATCGATCGGACTCCGGCTGGGACACCCGCGCCAGATCGACCGATATTTTCGACCTGAAAGGGGTCGCCGAGAATGTCCTCGAAGCCATCCGTCTACCCGAAGTCCGCTTCGAACCGGTCAAGGCTCGGTCCGGACTGGTGGATCAGCAGATTGCGATTCTGTCGGCCGGAGAACGCGTCGGAGTTCTCGGGCGGCTGGCCACGGCCGTAGCCGAAAGCGGTGATCTACGGGCTCCACTCTATTTTCTTGAACTCGACTGGTCGACAGTTTGCGACCTGGCGGCTCCACATTTTTTCAGGACTTATGAACCATTCAGCCGACACCCCGTTGTCGAAAGAGATATTGCGGTGTTGGTTGATCGCTCGACGCCTGTCGGTCCGATGATGGACGTCATTCGCAGCGCCGGAGGACTTCTACTCTCGTCGATAAAGGTCTTCGATCTTTATGAGGGAGAAAGGATCGATGCGAACTCGAAAAGTGTCGCATTTGCATTGACCTTCGGTGCAGACAGAACGCTGCGGGATGCAGAAGTTGACAAACGCGTTGCAACTATAGTGGAGGCGCTCGAAAAAGAATACGACGCCCAACTTCGTGAATAACATCTTATATTCCATAACGCCCTGCCGACCAAGTAGCCGGCGCCTTCGTCTCCACGATTACTTGAACAGGGATGTCACCAGAAAAAGATGCGGGCGGACGCCCGAAAAAGTCGATCACGCAGCAGAGAATGTTTGAAGGCTCTGGGGATTCGGGCAGAACCAAATCCGGTCGCGGACCGTCGCACCTGAAAGGTACCCGGTCTCTGGAGCGCCTGCGCGATCGTATCGAACTCGCGGCGAAGGAGCTCTATCGCCTCAGAACAACAAACGCTGAACTTCAGAAAAAACTGGAGACCTTTCGCTCACACGATATCGATCCGAGTGAACGTACGGTGGTCGTTTTCGCCGAGGGGCCGTCCGTTCTTCGATCCAAGGTTGAGTCGTGTATCGAGGCCATCGACAGTTACCTACAGGGCCCTGAGACGAAAGACG
>JACZYK010000157.1 GCA_022571135.1 Bacteroidota bacterium | reverse complement strand
CCCGGCCCGGAGGGCACCCGGGCGGAAGGCGACCTGGACGACGACGAGGACTCGGCGGGCCATCGCCTGGTCGACACTGTGGCGGCTGCCCATAACCGGCTCCGCGCCGTGGACCGCACCCTTACCTTCTACAATCCCGAGAGGGAGCGCGAGTACAGGATAGCGGACGGAGAGATCCCCTTCTTCATGCACAGGGAGAGGGGTCTCCACCTCGACGAGCCGGAAGTCACCATCGATGGATCGCCCGTGCCCGCAGCCATCCTGGGCACCGCCCTGACCCTCGCCTACGCGGGCAGGGCCCAGGTCGAGCGGGGGCAGGGTGTCTACTTCTACCTGCCCAAGCTGGAGTCCGCCGAAGAGGCCGCGTTCTACACCGAGCTGTTCGACCTCAGCAGGGAGCATCTGGGCTATCCCGAGAACGTCTCCTTTCCGCACCGCATTGTCTGTCACTGCCCGAAACGCAACGGATCCGAGTACTACACGCCCGCTTGCGACGGCCGTTCGGACCGTTTCCGATTTCTCGGTGATGTCCACCATCTGTACGCCACCCTCTGGGGCTACGTGTGTAAGTGTCGGCACAACGGTCTGCGTGGCTGGCTTCTAGCTTGGTTTATTTGTGAACGAATATAGATGGTCCGTGTTCGCCCGGCAAGCGATTCGCGCCCGAAATGACGATGCCTCCCCAATACCGGTCGACATCGTCAACCGCCGATCAGAATCATCGGGCGGTTATCGGATCTGGAAATCTCGTACATCCCGTCGTGGGACGCCTTTTTTCGAGAGACGGCCGCGGCGATGAGGGGGCGAAGTTCATCGTCAGTCGCTCCGCTTCGGATCGCATCGCGGAGGCTGATTTCGTTACTCCCGAACAGGCATACTTTAAGATTTCCGTCTGCCGTGATGCGCAGCCGGTTGCAGGAGGCGCAGAAGTGTTCGCTCATTGACGAGATGAATCCGATCCGTCCTCTGTAGCCGGGGACAGCATACGTTTTCGACGTGTCGTTGGGACCGTTCACCAGCCGTTGCAGCGTCGGATAGGACGACCTGATTGTGTCCAGCATTTCGGAGTATGAAATAAAGAGGCTATCGGCCCACTCATTGCCTCCAAAAGGCATATACTCGATGAATCGGATTTCGAGCGGCATGTGCTCAGTCCATGCAACAAAATCGGTTATCTCGTCCTCGTTGAAGCCTCGCTGAACGACGCAGTTGATTTTGACCGGGTCGTAGCCGGAGGCCGCGGTCATTTCAATGGCTTCAATTACGGTCTCGAATCCGCCGCGAAGCGTAATGTCCCGGAATCTCTCGGGACGAAGAGTATCCAGGCTGATGTTGAAGTGCGTTATGCCCGCCTTCTGAAGGGCATCCAGTTTTCTGGGGAGCACGAGCCCGTTCGTCGTAATCGCCAGGGCTTCGATGCCCTCGATCTTCGCAAGGCGCCGGGTCAGCTCCTCGATGTCGCGCCGAATAAGGGGTTCGCCTCCGGTGAGACGGATCTTGGTGATCCCCTCGGAGACGAACAACCTTGCCAGACGCACAATTTCCTCAAAGGTCAGCATCTCTTCCCGGGGGCGCAGTTCAATGCCCTCGGCGGGCATGCAGTATGTGCAACGAAGATTGCAGCGCTCCGTCACCGAGATTCGCAAATACGTGTGCCTGCGGCCGAATCCGTCGGTCAGTATATCTGGAGAATGAGACATGCTGAAAGATAGAACTCCGGGGCTTTGAGGGTTCTCGAAATGTGCGTGGATTTATTCGAGTAAGCGCCGAGTACGCGCTTCCAGAGAGGAGGTAGCCGGTACAGCGACCAAGAGAATACGGCGAAAAATTCTGCCGGGGAGGCGCCCTAAGTCGCCTTCCTCTCCAACCAGATCGTGACGGGCCCGTCGTTAACGAGCCGGACGTTCATCTCGGCGCCGAATATTCCTGTGGGGACGGGTTTGCCAAGGAGTTCGGACAAATTCATGGCGAAGCGCTCGTAGAGCGGCTCAGCCAGCTCGGGCGGCGCCGACTCGATAAAAGAGGGGCGGTTTCCCCTGTCTGTGTTTCCATACAGCGTAAACTGAGAAACGACGAGGGCTTCTCCTTGTACGTCCAGGAGGGACCGGTTCATCCTGCCCCCGTCATCTCTGAATATTCGAAGGTTGGCGCACTTATGCACAAGCCACTCGAGTTCCTTGTCGGTGTCTGTGCGGTGAACGCCAAGCAGAATAAGTAGTCCGCCGCCGATCGAACCTGTAACCACCGAGTCGACTTCGACTGAGGCTTCCGATACGCGCTGGGCGAGACAGATCATTTGGTTTGATGCGATGCTCTTCTCAGTCGCCGGAACGAATGAACGAGACGAATTTACGAAGCGCCATGCCGCGGTGACTGATTTCGTTTTTGCTCTCAGGAGAGAGCTCGGCAAAAGTGTGGCTGTGGCCGTCCGGGATGAACAGTGCGTCGTAGCCGAATCCTCGTTCTCCACGGTCTTCGAATCCGATGATTCCCGAACAGACACCTTCGAAATACCGGACTCCTGTGCGATCGACGAAGGCCACTACCGTCCGGAATCGGGCGGATCGGTCGTCATAGTTTTCGAGTTCCGCGATCAATTTTCTGCGATTGGCAGCCGAATTTTCTTCCGGGCCGGCATATCTGGCCGAGAATACGCCGGGCCGGTTTCCGAGAGACGTGACTTCAAGGCCCGTATCGTCCGCCAGAGAAGGTCTGCCGGTATAGAGGAAGATCGCTTCGGCTTTCTTACGAGCATTTCCCTTCAGAGTGGGTTCGGTCTCCACGACTTCGGGCGCATCAGGAAACGAATCGAGAGAGAGGACGCGGACCGGTGATTCTTCTAGCAATGCACATATTTCGTCGATTTTGCCCCTGTTTCGAGTTGCCAGCACGATTTCTGTGGGAGGGAAGGTTATCATGCGCGGTGTTCGGGTTTCAAGGTGTGGCAGGAAAGGATCGCCGGATGAGTGATAATTGATTCGAGAAATGAAGAACCCTATATTGCAAGGCTTGAAACTAAATTTTCAATCGATCCAGGAGGGATCTGCAGTGCCGGTAGGAATTAAAGTTCGCGATAACGAATCCATCGACCGCGCTCTTCGTCGGTTCAAGCGCGCGGTCAACAGAAGCCGCGTACTTCGCATTTATCGCGCCAATATGGCGTTTACCAAGCCGTCGGAAGAGAGGAGGCTTGCACGCGAGAAATCGCTTCGTAACTCGCGCCGACGTCGGTATTAGCGGATCCAGCATATGAACTCGTGCGGTCCAGGATCGTACGGGTGGAAGATATATAAAGGGTGTTCCCAACGCCCTCCGTTAGGATCAGAGTGAGAGGGCCTCTGTGATCAGAGCACGCTGTTCGGCCTCGTGAATGTGGGCGCTGCCGGTCGCGGGAGACGCCGACGCGGCGCGACCGACATAACGGACCCGATTTCCAGTCGCCTCCATCGAGATTTTGTCGAGGCGGTTCTGCAGGAACGACCATGCGCCCATGTTTTCCGGCTCCTCCTGTACCCAGAGCACTTCGTCTGACGATGAGAATCGACGCATCTCGTCCCGCAATTCAGTTTCAGGGAAGGGATAAAACTGCTCGATACGACATAGTGCGACCTGCTCCGTTAGTCGTTCCGACTTCTGGATTTCCTGTACGATATCGAAAAATATCTTGCCGCCACAGAGAATGAGGCGCCGAACGCTTTCGGGATCGGTGGATGCAGGGATCACCGCTCTGAAAGCGCCCGTCGAAAATTCGTCCGGGTGCGAGACGACCAGCGGATGACGAAGCAGGCTTTTCGGTGCCATGACGATAAGCGGCGAGGTGACGTCCGGGGATGCCTGTCGCCGCAGGGCATGGAAGAAGTTGGCGGGAGAGGTAAACGTACACACCGTCATGTTGCCTTCGGCACACATCTGCAAAAAGCGTTCAAGCCGTGCAGACGAATGCTCCGGCCCCTGTCCTTCGTGCCCGTGCGGGAGCAGAAGTACCAGGCTGCTGGTCTGGCCCCACTTTTCCTCGGCCGCCGAGAGGAACTGATCGAAGATGATCTGAGCACCGTTGGCGAAATCCCCGAATTGGGCCTCCCACAACACGAGAGCGTCCGGTTCGGCCACGCTGTACCCGTACTCGAATCCGCAAGCGGCGTACTCCGAAAGGAGACTATTATAGATAAGCAGGCGTTCCTGTCCTTCCCGAATGTGGTTGAGCGGTATGTACTCTTTACCGGTCGTCTGATCGTATACGACCGCATGGCGATGACTGAACGTTCCTCGCCTTGAATCCTGTCCGCTCAGTCTGATCCGTGTGTTCTCTGCAAGCAGCGTTCCGAATGCGAGCGCTTCGGCAAGTCCCCAGTCCACCCTCTCTTCCTCGAAAAACAGCTTCTCGCGCCGCTGAAATTGTCGTAAGAGCTTATGGTGGACGTGAAAACCGTCGGGGAATCTCGTCAGTGCGTCAACGACGGCTTTCAGATCCTCCCGGGATACGGCCGTCTCAACCGCGGCGATCTGAGGTTCGTCCTTCAGAATCCCCGGGTAGCTGAGATCCGGAACCTCACGATCGGTCAACTCTTTCGTGCGATCGAACGCCTCCTGAAGCCTGGCCCGGAAATCATCCAGGATCTGCTCTCCCCGCTCGGGAGTAATGTCACCGCGGCGAAGGAGCAACTCAGTATAGATTTTTCGCACGGAGCGTTTTCCCTCGATCTTCCTGTAGAGTAGAGGCTGAGTATATGACGGCTCGTCGCCTTCGCTGTGTCCCCTGACCCGGTAGCAAAGGACGTCTATGACTACGTCCTTATTGAATAATTGTCGATAATCGAGCGCCATCCTTGCAACCCGCACGCACGCTTCCGGATCGTCTCCGTTCACGTGCAGAATGGGCGCCTGGATCATTCGGGCGCTGTCGGTGGCATACATGGAACTTCGCGCGTGTGCGGGGCCGGTTGTAAAACCAATCTGATTGTTAATGACCAGGTGGATCGTCCCCCCCGTTCTGTATCCGGGCAACTGGCTCATGTTAAACGTCTCGGCGACGACGCCCTGACCCGCGAACGCAGCGTCACCGTGGATGAGTATCGGAATGACATGATCCAGATAATCGCCCGGCGGGGCATCCGGATTTTGCTCCCTGAGCGCTTCCTGTTTGGCGCGAACCATACCTTCCACGACCGGATTGACGGCTTCAAGGTGACTGGGATTGGAAGCCAGAACGAGGGATAAGGTGTCTCCTCCGGGAGCGGTGTGACTCCCTGTTGCTCCCAGGTGATACTTGACGTCACCCGAACCCTGGATCGTCGTCGGATCGACGTTGCCTTCGAACTCCGAGAAGATGACTTCATAGGGTTTGTTGATAATGTTGGCCAGAAGATTGAGCCTGCCGCGGTGGGCCATCCCGATGACCACCTCGGACACGCCACTCTCTGCTGCGTCCGAGAGGATTCTGTCAAGCATCGGGATAATCGTCTCCGATCCTTCCAGGGAAAACCGTTTGTGGCCGATATACTTCGTGTGCAGGAACGTCTCGAAAGCCTCGGCCGCATTCAGTTTTTCGAGCATTCTGTGCTTTTCGTCCTCCGTTAGACCCCTGTCCCTGCTCTCTTCCTCGATCCGGTTCTGTAGCCAGGTTTTCTCCTCCGAATCGGAGATGTGCATGAACTCAATGCCGATCTGACGGGTGTACGTTTTGCGCAGAATGTCCAGGATTTCTCTGAGAGAAAGAAGGTCCTCGCCGCCGAGTCCGCCCGTCACGAACTCGCGGTCGAGGTCCCAGATGGTAAGTCCATACGTGGCGGGATCCAGTTCGGGATGGTAACTCCATTCGTATCCAAGCGGATTGACGTCCGCCTGAATATGGCCCCTCACCCGGAAGGCCCGTATGATCTGAAGCACGACGGCCTGCTTGTGGATCACGTCCAGTTCAGAGGCTCCATCTGACGAACCCACCCGAGGAGTCGTATCCTTCATCAGCGTGAACGGCTGATACGGAATGCTGAGGGACGAAAAGATCTCGTCGTAGAATTCGTGCTCGCCGCGGAGTAACTGCTCTATATGGGCTAGGAAGCCGCCGCTCTCCGCCCCCTGAATTACCCGGTGATCGTACGTCGATGTGACCGCCATGACCTGCGAAATGCCCGTTTTGCTCATCATATCGGGCGGAATCGCATAATACTCTGTCGGATATCCGATCGAGCCGATGCCGACGATCACCCCCTGACCGGGCATCAGTCTAGGAACACTTAGGCTCGTTCCAATCATTCCCGGATTGGTAATCGTCGCCGTCGTTCCCTGAAAGTCCGGAATGTCGAGCTTGTTGTTGCGTGCGCGTTTTACGATATCGTTATACGCCCCCAGTAACCGTACAAAGCTCAGTTTCTCGGCCTTTTTGATGTTCGGGACCACCAGCGTTCGCTGGCCCCGGCGCTCGATGTCGATCGCCAGGCCCAGATTGATCGAAGATGGAATCACTCGGATCGATTTCCCGTCCGACTCCCTGTACGTCGTATTGAGCACAGGGAATGCCTTGAGCGCCGTGACTACCGCGTATGCGATGATGT
>JACZYK010000156.1 GCA_022571135.1 Bacteroidota bacterium | reverse complement strand
AGATGGTATACAGAGTGCGACGACCTGGTAAATTGCATAACGCAAGTATACCGCCGTCGGGCTCATTCATCCACGGGTAAACCCGTGGAGTTCTGCCTTCGGCCGCTTAAAGACATCTCTGAGAGACACATCCTGGGACGATATCGTCTCGAGATGCGGGGTCAGCCGTCAGGACATAGGCGTCGCAGCTACTTATTACGCCGTAGCCAACCACGTCATATTCAGTTGGGCGATGGGCATAACGCATCACACCCACGGCGTGGAAAACGTCCAGGCGATAGCAAACCTGGCGCTCATCAGAGGCATGGTCGGTCGAGCGGGATGTGGCCTGATGCCCATCCGGGGCCACTCGAACGTCCAGGGATTGGGTTCGGTAGGTGTCACGCCAAAACTCAAAGATGCCATATTCGACCGACTACAACATGAATTCGGAGTCCAGCTTCCCACCGCGGCCGGCCGCGATACGATGGCCTGTATGGAGGGGGCGGCCTCCGGTCGTTTGAAAGTCGGATTCTGTGTGGGCGGAAACCTATTCGGCTCCAATCCGGACGCCGGCTTCGCCTCGAAAGCGTTGTCCACTCTCGATCAGCTTGTTTACCTGAACACGACGCTCAATACCGGACACGCCTGGGCTCTGGCGCGAGAGACGATTATTCTACCCGTTCTGGCTCGGGATGAAGAACCGCAGGCGACCACGCAGGAATCCATGTTCAACTACGTTCGCTTGAGCGATGGCGGACCCACGCGGCACCAGGGTCCTCGCAGCGAGGTCGAAGTCGTCGCCACCATCGCCGAACGGGTACTGGGAGCCGATTCGCCGATCGACTGGTCCTCCATGCGCCGCACTTCCCGGATACGACAGGCGATTGGGCGGATAATCCCCGGTTACGGCGCAATCGCCGATATCGACCGTACAAAGAAAGAATTTCAGATTGAGGGCCGAACGTTTCACCGACCCCGCTTCGCGACGCCTGACGGGCGCGCGCGCCTGCACGTGCATGAAATCCCGAAAGCTCCCGAGCGTCGCCAGAACGAGATCTCGCTCATGACAATTCGAAGCGAAGGGCAGTTCAACACGGTCGTCTACGAAGATTACGATCCGTACCGGGGTGTGGAGGGACGCGACGTTATCCTTCTTCATCCCGACGACCTGTTGAGATTGGGTCTACTGGATGGGGACCGTGTCATCGTACAGGGCCCTGGCGGAATGATGCCGGATATCAGGGCAACGGCTTTTGATCGAATAAAGCCCAGTAACGGCGCCATGTACTTTCCTGAAGCGAACCGACTCCTCGGTCGGGCAGTCGATAGACAGGCCAGAACCCCGGCCTTCAAGAACACCCGGGTGAGTATTGAGAGAACGTGACTGTCATGAAGCCGTAGCGCCTCAGCGGCGCGTGCTTTAGCTTCGGACGACCGCCCTCTTGTATTACCACCATTTCAGGTGGTGATAGACAATCTGGCGTATTGCCAACTTTAACACGAGCCGTATGCCCCGCAAGAAAACCCCAGCGAAAGGATTCGCTTCCGGTCCGGGAACGGCCGCGGTGTGGGCCGGAGAAACCGAATCGTCCTACCAGGGGGCCACCCAGACTCCGGTCGTTCACAGCGTGACCTATGCCTTCGAAGATCTCCAGGATTGGTTCGACGTCGCTCAGGGCAGAAAAGAGGGCCATATCTACAGTCGGAATACCAATCCGACGGTAGCGGTTCTGGAAGAGAAGATCCGCCATCTGGAAGACGCAGAGGCCTCGACCAGCTTCGCGACCGGGATGGCGGCCATCAGCAATACGCTTTTCTCCCTGCTTGCGCCGGGCAAGCGAGTGGTCTCGATAAAAGATTCTTACGGGGGCACGAGCAGAATTTTCCTGGAGTTCCTGCCCCGTTACGACGTCCATGTATCGCTTTGCGACACTTCCGATCATGACGAAATCGAAGCGCAGGTGGCCGACGGCTGCGACATCCTGTACATCGAGAGCCCAACGAATCCGACTCTCAAGGTCCTCGATATCTCCAGACTTTCGGACGCGGCCAGAGCCGTCGGTGCGATCGTCGTCGTGGACAACACCTTCGCCACGCCGATCAACCAGAATCCCCTCCGGCTGGGAGCGGACCTCGTTGTCCACAGCGCTACGAAATTCCTGGGAGGCCACTCCGATGCCATGGGCGGATTGGTCTGTGGAAGCAAAGACCTGATCCAGCGACTTTTTCAGTTCCGCGAAATCAATGGAGCGAGCCTCGATGCGATGTCCGCCTATCTCATTCTGCGAGGCATGAAGACGCTCGAAATCAGGGTGCTCCGCCAGAACGAAAATGCGCTCGCGCTTGCTGAATTCCTCCAGCAGCATCCGGCGATCGACGAGGTTTTCTATCCCGGCTTGGCGTCGCATCCAGGACACCAGACGGCTGCGCGCCAGATGCGTGGCTTCGGCGGAGTATTCAGTTTCTCCCTGAAGGGCGGATTCAAGAACGTGGAGACCTTTCTCCACGGGTTGAAGTTTGCCCACCTGGCGGCCAGCCTCGGGTCGGTCGGAACGCTCGTCGGATTGCCGAAAACGACAAGCCACGTAGAGACGCCGGCCGCCGAACGCGCCAAACTGGGAATTCCGGAGAACCTGATACGGTATTCGGTGGGTATTGAAAACGCAGAAGACCTGCTCAGAGATCTCGAAGACGCACTCGCCCTACTATGAGTCCTTTTCCTTACAACCGCTTCACG
The DNA here is from genome assembly GCA_022571135.1 of Bacteroidota bacterium. Taxonomy (GTDB): domain Bacteria; phylum Bacteroidota; class Rhodothermia; order Rhodothermales; family UBA10348; genus JACZYK01. Next base: position 3,845 of record JACZYK010000156.1, on the reverse strand, counting down.
CCAATGCGAACCCCAATCTCGTCTTATTTTCTTCCGACCGTACTCGCCCGGTCCCTCGTGCCGCTGTTTCTTTTCTGCATGACCTCCGCCGCCACTTCTGCCCAGGACAAACCCCGGGCTCGTGACCTCGGAATACCGTTTGACGGCGCGCCTGGAGCCCTGAATGCGATTACAGACGTCGCGGGCGTCGAAGTCGGCTTTTCCACGATTATAAAAGGACACGGAGAGCTCCGCGTAGGCGAAGGTCCGGCGAGAACCGGAGTTACCGCAATCTTCCCGAGGGGCAGAACGTATGATCCGGTATTTGCCGGGTGGTACACTTTGAATGGGAACGGCGAAATGACAGGAACGACGTGGGTGGAAGAATCCGGATTCCTGGATACGCCGATTCTGATCACAAACACGTTCAGCGTGGGCGTCGTACGCGATGCCACGATCGCCTGGATGGCGGAGAACGAATACCACAGCCCTGGTAATTACTGGTATACCTACCCGCTTGTCGCTGAGACCTATGACGGATTTCTGAACGACATCGTGGGTCAGCACGTCACCTCTGAAAACGCTATCGAAGCCCTTAATTCAGCGGCCTCCGGCCCGGTACAGGAAGGAAATGTAGGCGGCGGTACGGGAATGATATGTCACTCCTTCAAATGCGGTACGGGTACAGCTTCGAGGAAAATTCCGGAGGATCGAGGCGGTTATACAATCGGTGTTCTCGTCCAGGCGAACTACGGTCGACGGAGCACTTTCTCGGTCGCCGGCGTTCCTGTTGGAAAAGAGATCACCGACATGAGACCGGAAACCCTGTCCGAATCACCCGAGGATGGCGCCGGATCAATCATCGTGATCGTTGCTACGGACGCTCCGCTTCTGCCCCACCAGCTCAAGCGTATCGCCCGCAGAATTCCGCTCGGTATCGGGCGGATGGGCGGTCAGGGTGGCAACGGCTCCGGGGACATATTCCTGGCCTTCTCGACGGCAAACCCCGGCGCAGCGAACCGACGAGAAAACCAGCGTCTTGAAATGCTCCCGAACGACCGGATCGGCCCGCTGTTTGAGGCTACGATTCAGGCTACCGAAGAAGCCATCCTGAATGCCATGGTCGCGGCGGAAACCCTGACCGGACAGAACGGGCATACGGCGTACGCCATTCCTCATGATCGACTCAGGGAAGCCATGCGGAAGTACAACAGACTTCGGGAATAGTGCGCGTCCCGAACACGGGGCCGGAGCAGGCGAAGAGGAGGAGCAACCGAAGGACGGTTTTGTGCGCAGGCCCATCCGCGCGCGACAGATTAAGACGTGGTCCTACTCCCTCGGGGGCGAAATCATGATGTGGGCGTTGTGTTCACCCTCCGCCATCAGCCACGGCTCGCCCGGCTCGACCGGCAGGGTCGGCAGACCGGTCGATTCGCCAGTCGCATACGGGACATAAATGACGAACCGCAGATAGGGGTTCTTAACGGTACCGGCATTCGGATCGTAGCTTCCCGCCTCTGCTGTCAGCACGTAGAGCGTCGTGGGCCTCATGGGAAAGGGAAGGGTACTTGCCTCTACTTCGTCTGTCCTGATCTCGGCCACCTCCTGTCTTTCCTTCCCCTCCGCCCTGAGCTCTCGTCCCCGGGCCATATACGGATCCATGTCTTCGTGATAGCACGCGACGCCGAAGCCCGGAGCCTCCGGATCGTCGGCCAGACAGATGAGCCCGTTCGTGCCGGCGCGAAGCGTGACCATATCTCCCGATGCGTTGAAGCCCAGCACGGTAGCGTCGGCGCGGGACGCGCCGGGAGCCGCCAGTACGGCCGATCCGATCTGGTCAGCGATCGGCACGACCTGGCCCGTCGCAGCGCAAGGCGAGAGAGAAAAGAACACCAGAAGTCCGACAATGCAACGCATGGTTTGAGGGTCGTAATATGATTGGTGCGTGTCTTGAAGAGACGAGAAACGCCGACGTCCACGTCGTCCCTCCTGGGCGGAAAAACTATCAAATCAGAGCGAAGATCCAAATGCCGGAGGCGTTATCGAGCGACAGGTGGGCAATTAGAGGCCGTTCGGGACTGAACTTGACGCCGGGCGACGGGATCTCTTGCACATTTTTCCGGACTTCTCACAACCGGAGACGAACCCGATCCGGTATGGCGGGTTGATGTACCCACCCTGCCGAAGAATCTCCCATCAGCCAGATCACTCATCCAATGACAGCAGTACGTCTACTCGTCATTTCCACGGCCCTTCTGTTTCTTCCTCTCCTTGTTTCTGCCCAGGATAGATCCGAGCGTCCGCCGCTGATCACAGACCGACCCGACTTTACGGAGAGCGGTATTTCGGTGCCGCGCGGCTCGGTGCAAATAGAGGGTGGTTTGACCTGGGAGCGATTCAAGGGTGAACTTGACACGGTTTCCGGACCGGAGACCCTGGTCCGTTATGGTATCGGCGAGAGATTGGAACTGCGTGTGGGCCTCCCCAACCTTATAGCAAATGGCGACGCCAGCGGAGCAGGAGATAGCTCTCTCGGGGCCAAGCTGGAGTTCGGAAGCAGAGACGACGCCTGGGATCTGGCCGGAATCCTGACCGTGTCGATTCCGACTGGTGATAAAGCGTATTCCAGCGATGGGATCGATCCCTCTATGATAATCGCCGCCGGGATAGATCTCTCCGAGTCCTGGTCTTTCGGAACGCAGATCAGCGCTGGATACCCGAGCGAAAGAGACCAGCGTGCTTTCGAGTGGGGAGGAACGCTGGTTCTCGGACGAAGCCTGACGGACAGGTCTGGCGCATTCTTCGAAATCGCCGCCGTAGTTCCGGAGACCGGAACGGCAGCGATATCATTTCATACCGGATTCGTCGTTCTGCTGTCAACGGACGTACAGTTCGACGTACACGGTGGAACGGGACTTTCGGATACGGCGCCCGATGTCTTCATCGGAGCCGGTCTCGCCGCCCGCTTTTGACGCGCTGAACCTCTTATCTTTCGACATCGGGCAGAAAAGACACGTGGCAATTTGACGAAAAGATCCGATTTCCCGACGCACCCGGACCTGAACCACGGCGCAATCGGCATTCCATCCATACGAGACCTTTGCCTGAATGTCCTCATTTGAACAGTCCCAGCTGAACCGTGTCAAGCGCGTCTCAGAACGAGCCGCATACGACAGGGAAACGATTTACCGCATCGTCGACGACGCCCTCGTCTGCCACGTCGGCTTTGTCCAGGCGGGTCAACCTTTCGTCATACCCACCATTCACGCACGTGACGGGGACCGTCTCATTCTGCACGGCGCAGCGTCCAGCAGGATGCTGAAGCATATCAGCGAAAGAAAGGATATCTGTGTGACCATCACCTTCGTCGACGGACTTGTACTGGCAAGATCCGTATTTCATCACTCGATGAATTACCGATCGGCTATTCTGTTCGGCACAGGTCGGCTGATCGAGGACGAGGAGGAAAAATGGCGCGGATTCAAAGTCCTGACGGATCACATCATGCCTGGCCGGTGGGAAGATGCGAGGCAGCCAAACAGGAAGGAATTGAAGGCCACCTCCCTCGTCGCGATGGATATCGAGACGGCATCGGCGAAAATCAGAACAGGCCCACCGGTGGACGACGAAGAGGATTACGAGCTTCCGGTATGGGCGGGCGTTCTTCCGATACGCCGCGCAATTCTCCCTCCAATAGCAGACGACAAACTGAACAAAAGCATTGTCCTTCCAGAATACATTGAAGGGTATCCAAGAAAGGACTAGTGGTTAGTTGGATAAATCTGCGCCATACCGAGAGTAACGATGCGCCCGGCTGAAAAGGGCGGCGTAGCAGAGCTAATACAAGGAGGTACAACGAAGTCGGC
>JACZYK010000155.1:4956-6595 GCA_022571135.1 Bacteroidota bacterium | reverse complement strand
TGATCGACACCACGGGCGCCGTAGTGGCGGGGGAGAGGGGTTGAATCTCAGTGACCATCGCCCTGTAGACCGTGGCGCCACCAGCGCGCGAGTTTTCGCCATTAGAAAATTACGGAACAGTTGACGATCCTTCTTTCAAAGACGATCTTGTGTATTAACCCTCTAAATTCCCCAACGAATGAATATTGGGGCGCAGAACCCGATCATCAGCAAGATCCCTCTCCGATTTCTTTGAATGCGAGGAAGTGTTATGCGTTTTCTTCCGACGCTCTTTACAGCCTTGCGGAAAAGTCGCAAGCTGACGCCAGTAGGAATTTCTGTATTGACGGCACTTCTTCTTGGACTCTCGGTCATGGCGCCAGATGAAAAAGGCGGCCGAACTGACGGCGATGTTCATCTTTTTGTTCCTACGAAATTTGCTCGCTCCCATGCTTCGCGGTCAGGCCTGGCGACACCGGCCGACACGTTGGAGCGATTTACCAGGGCGGCTCATACGTCACTCTTTCGTGAAGACCGCTTTCCATCGGCGAACACGTGCGCGACATGCCATCCGGACCACTACCGTGAATGGTCGGTCTCGCAGCACGCATATGCCCAGATGAGTCCGGTCTTTAATGCCATGCACGGGACCATACTTCTACTGACCAACGGGACAAACGGTGATTTTTGCATACGCTGTCACACACCGGTCGGTATGAACATCGGCGAACCGGAATTCATGAGCAACATGGATCGCTTCGCTACATCGCGTGAGGGCGTCACATGCGTGGTGTGTCATCGCGTGAAGAACGCCTATGGAAAGGTGAGCGGACGCCTGGCGATTGTCGAAGGAGATATATTTGACCCTGTTTATGGCCCGCAAGGCAGCGACGAACTAGCCCGCGTAATCGCAAGCGATTCCTTCCGCGTAAACACCCAGAGAGGCCAAGCGGGGCGAGCCATACACACGGACGCACGCGTATTTGATCAGATCAACACGTCGGCATTCTGTGGAACGTGCCATGATGTGAATCTGGTGAACGGATTTCGACTTGAAGAAGCGTTCAGTGAGTTCAAAGCCTCACCTGCCTCCGGTCGAGGGATCTCCTGTCAGGACTGTCACATGGGACGCGAGCCGGGTGTTGATTCCGGTTATGACATCGCACCGGCAGCCCGCATTGGCGAACGATACACCAGGCCACGAAAACGGACGAATCACTTCTTCGCCGGCCCAGATTATTCGATCATTCATCCGGGAATATTCCCGCACAATGTTGACGCTGCTACCATGGCTACGATACGGGAATGGTTGACATTCGATGTGGATGCGGGCTGGGGAACAGATGAGTTCGAAGACAACCTTCCTGAGGGCTACGAATTCCCAGATCGATGGCGTTTCCCAGATGACAGGTACGACGCAAGGGACATCATCAGCGACAACCAGGAACTGCTCGCCTACGCAGCGGAGCAACGCATGGCGGTCCTACGGGCTGGATATTTGTTGGGAGAAACTCGCGTGGACCAATCGGGGCCGGACGGTATCGAATTTTCTGTCGAGGTACGAAGCGGAACCGATGGCCACAACGTCCCGACCGGTTTCGACGCAGAGCGACTGATTTTTCTCGAGGTAACCGTCCGTGATGCGAACGGCTATGTAGTG
>JACZYK010000155.1:0-4946 GCA_022571135.1 Bacteroidota bacterium | reverse complement strand
CCGAACGGAGATCTGCGAGATTTGCATTCGTTGTACGTTCACAGTGGCGAACTATCTCGTGACCGATTCCTGTTCAGCCTCCAGTCCAAATTCCTGACAAGGATGGTCCGCGGGGGCGAGCGCGAGCAGGTGCTTGCTCTCAATTACTCGCCCGATCCGTTACCGTTTCTGCGACCCTCGACACGCTCGACCGTTTTACTCGGCCGACCTGTCGGGGCGAGAAAGCATCGCCTAACGCTCCCGCCACTTGCAGGCAGGTGGGCTAAATACAAAGTCAGTGCGGACGTTCTCAGGGGTACGATCGGGCCGTATACAGCGAATATCAAGCTCGTAGCCCAAATGATACCGGTCAATCTTGTTGCCGAGATCCAGAGCGTGGGATTCGACTATTTCATGTCGCCACGAGCTGTAGCAGAAGGTGTTGTACAGGGAGCTCAGGTACTTCAGGAACGCCAAATCGACTTGAATTAATGAGCCAGCGGTATAACAGATTTAGCGCGAGCACCAAATCGAGAGATGGATCCTACCTGGCGCGGTGGAGAGTACTCATCGTTGCCGCGACATTTGTCGTACTGGCGATATCGCTCCTCTCTTCTCGCGTCGTCCGAGCACAGGACGAACACGATCAGACAGAGAATAGTGCGAACCGATTTTCGGATGAACCGATTCCGCTGGCCGATCTTCCGAAGAGACCCAGACCCATCATCGAGCTTGGAGAACCTTTTCTTGGAACCGGCACACTTCATCAGGGGATTCGACTTCCTACCGGCGCCGTCTGGCAACCAGCCTTCATGGCCTTTGGAACCATCAGGATGGCCACACAGGGAAACAGCGATGGGATCTCTGGTCAGGATCTTCTGGAGGGAGCAGCAAGGTTCGATCTCTTCGGAAATTTGTACCTGACATCGTCCGAACGGGTGGTCATAGGATTCCGACCACTGGATCAGAATGGCCAGTTCACGCGATTTACGCTCCACTCGGATCCGGAAATAGCCGAGGATGATTTCGTCGATGAGCTCAACTTTGGAATTCGCACGCTCTTTTTTGAGGGTGACATAGGTGAGATATTTCCGAAGCTCGATTGGTACGACCGGAGGGGATTTGACATCGGCTTCTCCGTCGGACGACAGCCATTGAGTTTCCAGGATGGTCTGCTCCTCAATGAAGACGCCATCGACGCAGTCGGCCTTACGAAAACGAATTTGAAGTGGTTCGGCGCCGTCAACACACGTGTCACGCTTCTCTATGCCTGGGGCGATGTTGATAGACCGACCGACAGAATAAATCGAGGAGACAAAAGCGCTTCTCTTGTCGGCCTCTTCACGGAGACCGATACGCCCAAACAAACGGTTGAGTTTGATGTCATCTATGTCAGCGCGGATAAAATCTCGGGGAGCGGATTATTCGGTGGTCTGAGTAGCATCCGTCGAATCGGCCGATTCAACAATACTTTTCGCGTCGTTGCCTCTTTCCCCGTGGGTGACGAGACAGCATACAATCGACAGGGCGTATTGCTTCACAACCAGTTTGCCTGGACTCCTCACCACACCCACAACTATATCTATATCAGCTCGTTTCTGGGTCTCAACCAGTTTCGATCGGCTGCGCGCGGGCCGGCAGCTGGGGGTCCACTCGGCCAGACCGGCATTCTGTTCGCCGCGGTCGGTCTCGGACGATATGGCGCCGCGCTGGACAATAACGCCGACAAAGCCGTGGGAGGAGCAATCGGTTATCAGATGTTTTTCGATCATACCCGCAAACAGCTCGTTCTCGAGGCAGGCGGTCGATACACCTACGACTCTGATGTTGCTCAGATCAACGCCGCAGGCGGCGGTGCTCGATATCAGATTGCCTTCGGACGACGAGGCGTTGTAGTGATCGATGGATTCGCGAGCTATGATTTCGAGGTGACTAAGGCTCGGTTTGGCGGCCGACTGGAGGTGCTGATCAAACTCTGATTTGTGCCCGTTGCCTCCCCGACGAGAGTGCTCATCGTACTCTCCTGCAACTGGTTATCTGATGCTATTGACCAATGCGCATGAAAGGACATAAGGGGCCGGACATACTAAAAATACGGACTACACTTCTGATACTGCTTGGGATCGGAGGGTTCGTCAGCTTGGCAATCATCAAGGCGCAAGTGGTGCCGGAGCGTGCGATATCCGACTCGCCCTATTTGCGCATCGACCCGGCCAAGATGCGAGGAGCACCGGTGTGCGGGGAATGTCATGCTCAGGAGTTCAATATCTGGAGTCAGTCGGTTCATCAGACCCAATTCGCAACACTCCATCAATCCGACAAGGCGCAGAGCATTCTCGATAACATGGACTTTCGGTTGGCCAAACGCGAAAGCCTGTGTCTGAAATGTCACTACACGGCGACGATACGTAATAACCAGGCTCGTGCCGTATCCGGGGTATCGTGCGAATCCTGTCACGGCGCAGGACGCGACTGGATTGATCTTCACAATGACTATGGTGGATCAGACCATCAAACTGAGACGGAGGAACATAAGGCTGCTCGGATCCAGCAGAGTATCGACGCAGGGATGCTACGACCGAGCGGGGATCTTTACAGCGTGGCCGCGAACTGTTTTGAGTGTCATACTGTCCCGAACGAAAAGCTGATCAATGTGGGAGGGCATCCGAGTGGAAGCAAATTTGAGTTGGTAGCGTGGTCGGACTCGATAAGACACAATTTTCTGGCGGCTCAGTGGAGCAGTGACGAATCAAATCGTCCGCAGTCGGCCGAACGTAAACGAGTACTATTCCTCATCGGAGCCATACTCGACTATGAGTACAGTCTGAGAGGCCTCGCGGAAGCATCCCGGCGAAGCCCGTATTTCAAGGCGATGGAGCGGCGAGTGAAGGTCGCATATCGGAAAATACGAAGCATTTCTGATGCTCTACCTCATCCGGAACTACTTGAGATCGTCAGGATCGGCTCCAGCGTGCAGCTCGTGCCGGGTAATCGGACTTCGCTGCTGGCTTCCGCAGAGGACATCTCCGATCGTGCTCGTGTTATTTCTTCGATTGTCGACGAGTTGAATCTATCATCGCTGGATACCCGCCTCTCCGCCCAAACGCCGGCCGTGGAAGATTCGGCAGGTAGGCAGGACGACAGCAGGGCTTCGCAAAAGGATGCCTCTGCGAGACCGGCCGTGGAAGAAACGGCCGCCTTTGACCGACCGGATGCCCAGGAGCTCAGCGGCTCAGGCGATACGCTTCCGACCGTCCAGGGCCAGCGTCGCTCGCAACCGGCATGGTTTCCGACGGAAACATATCTCACCACGGTTCCGGGTTGCTCCTGCCACACTCGAGCCGAAGAATGGCTCCTCGATGATCCGCATTCGGCATCACTGGATCTTATCTCCTCCCCTCGTGCCGCGCAAATTGCTCGGATCTACGGTCTCGGCCAAACCAATATGCTTCTGGGCAATCAGATCTGCATGAGTTGTCATGGCACCGTTCTCAGTGGGGAGGAGCTAGAAGAAGTCTTCGACGCCGTCAGCTGCGAGAGCTGCCATGGCCCAAGCTCGAAATACATCGACCCACACGAACGAGGTGACAGAATCGGATATGAACTCGGTATGCGGCCACTGAAAGAGGCGACTATCCGCGCTCAAACTTGCGGCACATGCCATCACATTACAGATGAAAGACTCCTTTCGGCAGGTCATCCGACTGGTGAGAACTACGATTTTGTTGCCGCAAATGGGGCCATCGAGCATTGGCCAGACACACAGAATATCAAGCGATCGGATCCTTATCCAGCGGTCGGAACTAGGGAGCTCGCCTCCGCTTTTTCTCTCCTCCGAGCAAATCGGAGAGTCCCGGCCGTCGTAGTTGTGGAGGAATCTCCCACCTCGACCCAGCCTTCACGATCGTCGCGGCCGAGTTCGCCGGTAGCTCAGGCACCTGCGGTAGGGACCTTTACCTTTCGCGCGAGTCCTCGAATCAGTCAGTCCGTAGTCCCGGGCTCACTCGATCTTCCTCCACCCGTTAGCGTGAGTGACTCTACATCCACCGAGGAGCTTCTGCTGGCTGTCAAGCGCAGCCTGGAGGCCATCTATCGCGCGCTAGGGAGGGGCAATTGACGATGGAAATCGATGGCAAGAAGGCCTCCGACGCGATGATGGACGGCGTGAAGACTCACGGTCGCCGAAAACAGCAATTCGAGGATCGTTGGACCTCGTATGATAAGCAATCGGGTCTCGTCGAGCTTTCGGAGATGCTCTCACCGGCAGAGTTGAGGGAATTCGACCTGTTTTCCGGTTACGATACCGCCCTGCTCGAATCCGTCGCGCCAGATATATCGGTGGCGACATGGATCGAAGGTGCCGTCTTGTTCGAGGCGGGCAGCTATCTCGACATTGCCTTTGCAATAGTCGAGGGACGTGTTGACATCTATCTGGATTCGCAGGAGAATGAGCCACCTGCTCCGATCTTCGACACCCAAAGAACCGTTTACGGAATCGATCCGTCTGTTCTTCTTGCCCCTGAAATTCTGTTGGAGCCGGGCGATCGTACCGATATCGGTCATTCCGGAAATCCGAATGAGATTACGTTTCTCTCATCCATGGATTTCAATCTCCCCCGAAGCGGACTCGTAAGCCTGGGTCCGGGAGATCTCTTCGGAGAAATCGGAGCCCTGAATGGCTGGCCCCAATCGGCTACTGCGCGGACCGCCTCTACCTGTCGGCTCATTCAAATCCGGGTACCGGCCCTTCGAATCCTCAAGAAGAGATCCGACGCCTTCAAGGAACGGGTGGACAAAATCTATCGTGAGCGAACTTTGATAGAACAGCTTCGCTCCTCGCCTCTTTTCCGAGGGATAGATCGGTCTTTCTTGGAATCGTTGAGCCGGCGTGTAGAACTCGTTTCATTGTCTCCCGGAGATGTCTTGACGAACGAAGGGTCGGCGGTTGACGCTCTATACATGGTCCG
>JACZYK010000154.1 GCA_022571135.1 Bacteroidota bacterium | reverse complement strand
CAGACATCGCTCAGCGCCTCCTGTACGGCCTTTCGCCCCATACCTCTCGAGGTCAGAATCGTACCGTCGATGTCGAAAAGGACCAACACCACTAGCTTATACCTCATGTATCCAGTCAATCGACGGCGCTTGCACTAGGGCCTGTCAACGCTGCAGGGCGCTTTCCGGTAGCCTTAACAGGCCCTAATCCATCGAGAAACGCTGGTCCGATCTGTCTTCGTGTCTGATTTCGTCGACCGCCTCCGATCGACCCTCTCCTCCATAGAGTCGACTGGGGCAGTTGATGACGAGCGCAGGCCGGTCGCCGACATTCTGGTAGGCGTGAACGACCCCCGGCGGGATTATCACAATCATCGGATTTTCGGCTCCCGACGAAAGCACGATTCGTTTGCCGTATGTCTTTGAGTCTTCCCGGTCATCCCACAGATATACACGGTAACTTCCGTCGCAGAAGGCGAAAAGATCCGTTTGATGTTCGTGCTCATGTGGCCCTCGCGCTCGTCCGGGATCCGTCTGCGATATGTATCCCATCCGGGGAAAGACATCGCCCGGAAGTTCGTCCGACCTGAAAATCTCGGCCAGCCAGCCTCTGTTATCCGAATACTTGGTGAAGGGAGCAATGATGCACCCGTCGATTTCACCTTCACTCCAGGTCATGTCCATTTATCATCTGAAAGTTCTTCGTAGACAAGATCTCTCGCCAATTCATTGGCCTCGTGCCAGCCCTCAAGTGTTCCGGCATCGCCCCACCATCCATCCAGATATCCGTGTGACAGACATCCTCGATCGGCATACACGCTGATGACGTCACTTATCTCGAGTTCGCCTCGCTCGGACGGATCGAGTGTGCGAATGATATCGTAGACACCCCGGTCGAAGAAGTAGACACCAATAACAGAGTAGGCGCTGGGTGGACTCGCGGGCTTTTCAATGACCTCGACGATTCGACCGTTCTCAAATCTCGGAACACCGTAACGCTCGGGATCCGGAACTTCTTTCAGAAGGACGCGCGCAGCGCGCTCCGTGCCGGAAAGGATCTCCGAGAACGCCGTTACGTCTTTCAGAAAATCGACTGCAAGAATATTGTCTCCCAGAGCGACGCAAAAGGGATCCGTCCCTGTAAAATTCTCACACAGGCCGATTGCCTGGCCGATACCTCCGGGTTCATCCTGGACGCGATAGGTGAGATCGACGCCCATTCTTCGCCCGCTACCCAGGAGATTTACAACGTCTCCCATGTGCTCCGGACTGGTGACGACGGCTATACGGGTTATCCCGGCTCGTCGAAGCCGCATGAGGGGATGGAAAATCATGGGGTAGCTTCCGACAGGCAGCAAGTGCTTGTTGGTTACCCTCGTAAGAGGATAGAGCCGGCTGCCAGTACCGCCGGCCAGTATGATTCCTTTCATGAGCGATAGGTTCTGTTAGGGCCTGTAAACGTGTGTTGTTCGTCGATCATTTGATTGTACCAAAAGTCTCTCCTCACGCCTTGATTCGCCGTTTACAGGCGGCTACAGGGCGCTATCAGGTAGCGTTGTCAGGCCCTAATTACCGCCGGAATTCAGCCGGTCCGTATACATCCGATCATAATAGTGTAAATAGGAATCGTCCCGAACGGAATCGAGCCACCCCTTGTTAGACAGATACCAGTCGACGGTCTTTTTGAGCCCGTCCTCCAGAGTGTGATCGGGTTCCCATCCCAGTTCCTCCTGTATCCGGGACACATCCAGCGCATAGCGGAAGTCGTGCCCCGGACGATCCTTTACGAAACGGATCAGCTTACGCGCGGTCCCCTCGGAGCGATCGAGCGTCCTATCGACAAGATCAACCAGAGAGCGAACCAGATCGAGGTTGGGGACTTCATTGCCGGCGCCGACAAGGTATGTTCTCAGATCGGAGCCGAAATGCAAAATCGTGTCGAGGGCAGCGCAATGATCCTCAACGTACAACCAGTCGCGGACATTTTCGCCTCGCCCGTAGACGGGAATCGGTTTGAGATCCAGGGCATTTGAAATTACGAGCGGTATCAGTTTCTCCGGAAACTGAAAGGGGCCGAAATTATTCGAAGCGTTCGAGATAATGACGGGAAGACCGAATGTCTCCGCGTATGCCCGCGCGAAATGATCGCTCGATGCCTTCGATGCCGCATATGGCGATCGTGGAGCGTACGGGGTATCCTCGGAAAAACGCCCATCGAGTCCCAGAGAACCGAACACTTCATCGGTAGAAATGTGATGGAAGCGCATTCTGGAAGCGTTACCGTTCTCGACCCAATGGTGCCGCGCAACATCCAGGAGCGTCGTGGACCCCGTTACATTCGTGCGAACAAACGCGAGTGGATCTTCGATCGACCGGTCCACGTGGCTTTCTGCGGCAAAGTGTACGACCGTCGTAAAACGGAATTGTTCGAACAGACTGTCGACGAGGTTGCTATCGGAAATATCCCCGCGCACGAAGCGATAGTTTGACGCCTCTTCTATCTCATGGAGATTCGCCAGATTTCCGGCATAGGTTAGCGCATCCAGGTTCACGAACCGAACATCCGGGTATTTACGGACCATACGAAGGAGGTAGTTGGAACCAATAAAGCCGGCTCCTCCGGTTACCAGAACAGATTCCGGCGTGTGCTTCAGTGGTTTCTCCACGGTAGGATCAGACGTCTTGTCAGTGGGTCGCGATCGTAAGATTCAACTTGAGAAGGGTTCCTGGCCTGTTTGTATCGGGATCAATTCATAGCTTCGGACTAGCTCTACTCCCGCCTCCCATGCAGGAACCGAAACGCACTCTTTACCTCCTCGACGCGATGGCACTTGCTTATCGCGCACACTTCATATTCATCAGCCGTCCCCTGATCAATTCGAAGGGACAGAATACGTCAGCGACATATGGATTCACATCGGCGTTGGTGAAATTGATTGAAGACCATGGGATCGAGCACATGGCCGTCGTCTTCGACGCGCACAGCGAAGGGGGCACGTTTCGGGATGAAATATATCCCGAATACAAAGCGCATCGTGATCCTCCTCCCGAGGATCTGATCGCTAATCTCCCGCGCATCAAGGAGATCGTCGAGGCCATGGATATCCCGGTGATTGAAGTGGTGGGCGTGGAGGCGGACGACGTCATAGGTACCCTGGCCCGGGAAGCGGAGCGTGAGGATGCCGACGTCGTTATCGTCTCTCCCGACAAGGACTTTCAGCAGCTTCTGAGCAAGAAGATCTGTCTGTATCGGCCGGCCTATCGCGGCGAGGCGTTCGATCCGGTAACTGACGTCAGTTTTGAGGAGAAATTCGGTTTGAAGCCGGATCAATTCATCGATGTTCTGGCTCTGATGGGGGATTCGGCCGATAATGTTCCCGGAGTCCGGGGTATCGGTGAAAAGACGGCCGTGAAATTACTTCAGGAGTACGGTACGCTGGAAAATGTCCTCGCGCATGCCGACGAGGTCAAGGGCAAGCGCGCCCGCGAAGGACTACAGAATCATGCGGATGACGCGATTCTCAGCAAGAAGCTGGTCACTATTCTTACCGACGTGCCTCACGATCTTGACTGGCACGACTTTCGACGGCACAATCCGGACCTGTCCAGGTTGGAGTCGCTGTTTCTGGAACTCGAGTTTTCGTCGCTCTACAGACGGATTCTCAAACTGCTCGATGCGGACCGCGCCGCGGCGCATCGAAAAGGGTCCGATGAGCTACGCGTCGCGGCGCCTCAAAATGAGCCCGATAAAAGGGAAGAAGCATCGCCAGCAGGCCAAATGCAGGGCGACCTGTTTGCCGGCGCGGAAGTGGCGAGTCCGGAGGAACGCGTGGAAAAGACGATCGCCCCTTTCTCCGGGGAAGGGGTCACTTATCGTCTTCTTACGCGTGAAGACGAAGTGACGGAACTCGTTTCAAGAATCGGATCTCGTGAACGCCTGGCTTTTGATACGGAAACGACGTCCACCGACCCCATGATGGCTTCGCTGGTAGGTATTTCGCTTGCCGTCGATACAGGAACAGCCTGGTACGTTCCGACGCCCATGCCGGACGGAACGACAACTGAACGCGTCATCGAATTGCTTCGACCGCTTCTCGAAAGTGATTCCGAGAAGATAGGGCAGAACATTAAGTACGATATCATAGTCCTTGCGAGACATGGACTCATGGTCCGGGGTCTACTGTTTGATACGATGGTCGCGCACTATCTGATCGCCCCGGAGGATTCTCACGGGATGGATGCCCTGGCCAGGCGTTATCTGGACTATCACACCATCCCGATCTCCGAGCTGATCGGAAAAGGGAAACAGCAGATTTCCATGCGTGACGTTTCCCCGGAGAAAGTGGCGTCCTATGCCTGTGAAGATGCAGACGTCACGCTTCGTCTCAGTGATATTTTCAGGGGCGAACTGGAGCGCTCGAATGCCCTTCGGATCGCTGAGGAGATCGAGTTTCCCCTCATATACGTTCTGGCAGATGTGGAAATGGCCGGCATTCTGGTGGACACTCAGGTCTTGGACCTACTTTCGAAGGAGATGGGCGAGGATATCGAGTCGTTGCAGCAAAAGATTTTCGATGTTGCCGGTGAGCAGTTCAATATTGGATCCACGCAGCAACTCGCGCAGATACTCTTCGAGAAATTCAAGTTACCCATCATTTCCAGGACATCGACTGGAAAACCCTCAACAAGAGAGACTGTCCTGCTTGAACTCGCTACCGAGCATGAGTTACCTGCGCTCATTCTGGACTGGAGAGAACTGGCAAAACTCAAAAGCACATACGTCGATTCTCTGGGGGGCCTGGTTCATCCCGAGACGGGTCGCATCCATACGTCTTTCAATCAGACGACGGCTGCAACGGGACGGTTGTCGAGCTCCAATCCGAACCTGCAGAATATTCCGATTCGCACCGCCCGAGGACGGGAGATCCGAAGGGCCTTTGTTGCCTCGGAGGGTAATGTGCTGATGTCTGCCGATTACGCGCAGATTGAGCTCAGAATTCTGGCGGCTTTGAGTGAAGATGAAGCCATGAAGGCCGCCTTCGAGGCCGGTACCGACATCCACACGGCGACGGCTGCGCTTGTCTTCCAGATCGAGCCGGAGGATGTTACACGGGTGCAGCGCAACAAGGCCAAAGAAGTCAATTTCGGCATCCCGTACGGGATATCGGCCTTCGGACTGGCTCAGCGACTTCGCTGCTCCGTGTCGGAAGCGCGCACGCTCATCGAGGGCTATCAAAAGTCCTATCCGCAGGTCGCACGTTTTCTGGCCCTTCAGGTTGAACGAGCGCGCGAAAGGGGCTTCGTGGAAACGGTAATGGGCAGACGTCGATACGTACCGGATATCCATGCCAGAAACAGGATTGTCAGATCATTTGCCGAACGCGTCGCCGTGAATATGCCGATTCAGGGTACGCAGGCGGATATGATCAAGATCGCTATGATTCGTATTCATGCGCGGATGCAGAGTGAAGAAATGGAATCGAGAATGCTGCTGCAGGTCCATGATGAGCTGGTATTTGAGGTTAAACCCGTTGAATTCGATCGACTCAAGTCTCTGGTAAAGGAGGAAATGACGGAAGCCCTTCCTCTCAGCGTAAAGGTGGAAGTAGATGTAAACCAGGGACCGAACTGGCTGGAGGCGCACTGATATGGCCGGAGGTGAGGATCGGAGACACGCGCCGAAAAGAGATGGGGCCGCTTATCCTGAACGAAGAATCGACGCTCGACCGACGTTCGATGGGTTCGAGTTTATTGAAGAATCTGCTGGAATCTCGGCATACCGGTTGGCCGCCAACGGTCTGGAGGTGCTCCTCCTGCACATGGACATCGCCCCAGTGGTCGCTTTCATGATAACGTACCGGGTGGGCTCCAGGAACGAATCAACGGGCGAAACGGGTGCGACGCACTTTCTCGAACACCTGATGTTTAAGGGAACCGAACGCTTCAATACGGAGAGCGGTACCTCGGTATTTGCCCGTCTGCAGCGTCATGGAGCACAGGTGAATGCCACGACGTGGATGGATCGCACGAACTATTACGAATTGCTGCCGGACGAAAAACTCAATGACGCTGTCGAAATCGAGGCCGACAGGATGCGTAACGCGCGGCTTCGGGAGGAGGACATCGAGAGCGAGCGGATTGTCATTCTGAACGAGTTTGACAGAGGGGAGAACGATCCGATCCGAAAGCTATTTCATTCGGTTTGGAGCACCGCGTTCGTCGCTCATCCGTACAAGCACCCAACCATCGGTTGGCGATCCGACATCGAGCACATTTCGGCCGATCAGCTGCGCTCTTTCTATGATACCTATTACTGGCCGAACAACGCGACCGTATCGATCATCGGTAGTTTTGAACCCGTTGCGGCGATGGCGATCGTCAGAAAACATTTTGAGCCCATACCGGGGCGTACAAAGCCGTTCCCGAATCTTCACACGGTCGAACCTCCGCAGCGGGGAGAAAGGCGGACGATCATACGGTTGGCAGGCGAGCTGGGCGCCGTGATGGTCGCGTTCAAGGCTCCTGATGCCGGGCACCCGGATGCCGCCGTTCTGGCACTACTGGCGGTGATTCTGGGAAGTGGAAAAACAAGTCGTCTTTACCGTCGCCTTGTTGACACGGGATTGGCGACCA
>JACZYK010000153.1 GCA_022571135.1 Bacteroidota bacterium | reverse complement strand
TACCGCCTGGTGACAGCGGTAATTTACTACTACTTTCCAGATTATCCCCACCTTCTTCAATTCTACCTTTGGCAGGAGTACGATGAAGCGCCGGACTTTCCGGTGCCAAGACAGCAGCGATTCTGGATCTCGCGCAAAAGACTATCAGTGGAGTTGTACCGGACGGAGAGTCACTCTCGAACCTGTCGGACGAAGAAATTGTGAAGAGGCTCACGAGCGTCAGAGGAATCGGACCGTGGACCGTTGAAATGCTCCTCATTTTCCGGCTCGGACGACCCGACGTCCTTCCGTCGACGGACCTGGGGATCAGAAAAGGATTCGCTCGCGTGTACGGCCTTGAGCAACTCCCAACTCCTGCCGAACTCATCGACTACGGGGATCTCTGGCGTCCGTACAGGAGCGTCGCCAGCTGGTATTTATGGAGAGCGCTGGAGATGGAGGGCGAAGTGCTTCTTCCATGACGAATTCGCCCGCGTACGAAATCGGGCCCGCAGCATTGTTAGCCTCCCAATCTGCCGGTAAGAGGCTTCTCGAATACGACGATATGTTGTTGCGGAAGAACGTCCCTGGTTTCGCGCCATACATATCCTGATACCTCCAGTTCGCGCCGGATCTGCTGTTCTGACATACGATGGACGGTCTTGATCGGTATCGTTTCATCCTCCGCTCGATATTCCACGATGACGATTCGACCGCCCGGTTTCAGCGCCTCGAAAATGTTGTCGAGCATCTCGCGTGGATGGGAAAATTCGTGATAAGAAGCCACGATCAGCGCCAGATCGACGCCGGATTGGGGAAGAGCTGGATTGTCGACCGTTCCCAGGATTGTCTGGACGTTCCGGATACGCTCACGCGCCATCCGAACCTGAATGGTATCGAGCAAAGCGTGTTGAACTTCGACCGCAAGCACCCGTCCATGGGGCACGACTTTCGAGAGCATGAACGTGATGTATCCCGTTCCAGCGCCTATATCCGCTACTACGGCAGAAGGGTTGAGATCGAGTATGCGGATGAGCCGGGAAGGAAGCTCCGCCGTATCTCTGGCCGGACGTTCGAGCCAGATGGCGCCGTGCACGGATGTCATAACGTCCGCGATTTCCCGATCCATGTAAAATCGTCCTGTTCCGCCGTCCGTATCGGTATCACGAATCTGATAGTATGTCGATGAACCGTCTCGTTCCGAAGTGCCGCTCGTACAGGCGGATGCGAAGACAACGATTAACAGGCAACCCGATCGAAGATATGTCCTGAGAGAATGCATGGATTCCGTTGAAGCCTGGGCTCAAAATAGAACGTGTTTCGAGTCATCGCCTCTCTGATGGGTCAGCGATCTGTATAACGCGGAGAGTCTGCGAAGGTTGTTCGCTCATTTGAAATTCCGTTCGTTTGAATACCGGCCAACCAACGAAAGTTGTGACAGAGAACAGCACACATAAAAACGGTCCGGGGATTGCCCAGGACCGTATGTCGAACCTCAGTGGTCCATTTATCGCTATCGATACATCAGTTGTCGGTCGTCTTCTGGCCGTATTCAAACCAGATGAGCAAACCGTCGACTGTTTTTCCGAACGGATATCCAGCTTCTCTGTAGTCATCCAGTGCGGTTCGGCAGAATCCCGCGATGATTTGGCGCATCGTTGCTGTTTGGGCTCGTCTTGTTGTGCAGCGTTTCTTGTAGTTCAGATCCGGCATGAGATAGATGAAAAGGCTGCTGGCAATGTCGTTTTGCTAAAGTAATTATCGACTCTGCAACACTGTCCTAAAGTCTCATCTCAGACTTTCTTTCTTCCGAAAGACACTCGATCGAATCCAATCCGACTTTAGTCGGAGAGGCCGTAGACCGATTTCACCGTTTCCCAGTCCGTTAGATCGATTTCCTTCTTGCCGATCAGGAATCCGTCGATGACGACCGCTTTCATTTCACGATCGGGCAGCAGTGTCAGGTCGACCACCGTCGAGGACGCCTCGTAGAAGACCTCAAGAAATCCGACCTCGTAGCCGAACCCCATCGAGATCGTGTAATCGACTGCGGGTACGTCCAGAGATTCGACGCCAAAAGTATAGGGCATCGCCGTCCAGGTCCCTTGATCTCTGAAGAACAACAATACGGCGCCTTCATCTACAACCGATGCGATAAGGTCAGGCACTTCGTACTGGACGGAGGCTACCGCACCGTTGATCGACGCGTCGAGCATCGAGAAGGTGAAGTTCAACGTAAAGACGTTTGCATTTCCGGGAGGCCCCTGGGGACCCATCGGTCCTACGCTTTCTTCGACAATGCATCCCGTGGCCCCGATAAGAAGTAGTGAAAACGTGAGGATAGTAGTCGCTTTTTTCATGACGCTCCCTCTGCCTATAACGGCTATTTTGATTTCAGTATGTCAATCCATTGACAGGCACCCATACAAATGGTAGTCCGTACCCGTGAATGGCCGACGGAGTTCTTTAATCGCCTTAAATGAGCATCCTGAGACGATTTAGCGTCCACATAATTAGACATATGCTGCGGTGGCCGTTGGCCGATCAAGACGACCGGGATCGCCGATAACTGAGCCGGAACGGCTCCGGCGTCCATTCATCGCCGGGTCGCGGAAACCGTCCGAAACTAAACTCTCAGGACGCTTGATATTGAAACCCTTTGATGTCGTCGAAGTACCGATCTCGGCCATCACAAGGCTGGTTCTCAGCCTATTATTCTGAGAATTAAATCCACGTTCAAATGACATATGCCGTAATCATGGCCGGTGGTATCGGAAGCCGATTCTGGCCCATGAGCCGAAGGGAAACCCCCAAGCAATTTCTGGGCCTACTCGCGGAAGACACGCTCATTCAAAGTACTCTCGCCAGGCTACATGGAATTGTCGAACCTGAACAATGCTACGTCGTGACGAACGAGCGCTACGTGGAACAAACCCACATGCAACTGCCCTCTTTGCCAATCGAAAATATCCTGGCGGAACCGATCAGCAGAAATACTGCGCCTTGTATCACGTACTCGGCAATGAAGCTCTTTGAGAATGATCCGGATGCGATAATGATCGTGTTGCCGGCAGATCACGTGATCCGGAACGTAAAGCAGTTCCAGAAAGATCTCCGTGTCGCAGTAGAGGCGGCGCGCAAAGAAGGCGGCCTGCTCACGATCGGTATTGAACCCACCCACGCCGCCACAGGTTACGGATACATCCAGTACGACACGGGAGATGCGAATGGGGACATGCTGGCGCCTTACCGGGTCAAGACGTTCGCCGAAAAGCCCAATCAGGCTACCGCGGAAAGATTCATCGACTCTGGAGACTTTCTCTGGAACAGTGGCATGTTCATCTGGCGGGCGGAATCCATACTCGACGCGGTAAACAAACACCTGCCCAAGGTCGCTGATGCATTCTCGATCCTGAAAAGGAAACTCGGCACGAAGGGAGAAAAAAAGGCCCTACGCGATGCATTCGCTGCCTGTCCGAGCATCTCAATCGATTACGGAGTCATGGAGAGAGCCGAAAAAGTCTATGTCGTTCCGGGTTCCTTCGACTGGAGCGATGTCGGAGACTGGCGAGCCGTATATGATTTGAGAGAGAAAGGGAAACACGGTAACAGCATCTCAGGAAATGCCATCGTTCACAACTCCAGCGGATGCCTCATCTGTGCCGACGAGCGTTTGATCGTGCTGATTGGAATCCATGACGCGGTCGTCGTGGATACAAAAGATGCGACGCTGATCTGCCATACGGACAGTACACAGCAGGTCAAAAACGTAGTGGACTATCTGTACGCCAACCAGCTGGACGACTTCGTCTGAACAGACGAACACTTCTTCTTTTCTTCACGCCTGCTTTGAATCTCCGCTTATTCCATGACGTAGCAGTCACTTTCTGACTGGTCGGTCATAGTTTAGACCGACAGTCCAACGGAAATCGATTTTACAGATGGAGAACATAGAAAACCGCCTCCCTCGAAGAGAACGAGAACGTCTACTGAGGCGCGAGGAGATCCTGGATGCCGCCAAAGCAGTCTTTGCAGAACGTGGATATTCCAAAGCTACGATAGAGGAAATCGCGCATCGCGCCGAGTTCGGCAAAGGCACCCTGTATAATTACTTCCCGGACGGCAAAGAACAGATTCTACTCGCCATATTCGACCAGCTATACGAAGGACTGCGGGATCTGATCATCGACTCGTTCGGGTCCTCTGATACGCTCTCGTTCCACCGCGTCATGGAGAATTTCATCGAGCGATCTTTCGAGTTTTTCTCGGAGCGATTCAACCTGTTTTTGATACTTATCAAGGAAGCACAGCGGCTGATCTTCAGCGACGATAGGGAGCGGTCGAGTTATTTCGCCTTGCAGCAGGGCCGGGTGATGGAAACGCTTGCCGTTCCGCTGCAGGATGCCATGGATCGGGGTGAACTGAGAAAGATGTCGACGAACCTGCTGGCAAATCTGATCTTTACCAATATAAAGGGTGTGCAGATGACACAGTGTCTCCTCCATCCGAATGGGCCTCGTGGTTCGCCCAGTCACGACACCAGGGAAATGGCCGCTTTCCTAACGGAGTTCATTCTGTATGGCGTGGCGGCGTCAAAGGTTCAGGAGACCGCCTGATCTACATCGGGCAAGACCGGAGGGGCAAAAAAGAAATTCACCATCTCGAACCACCCTTACGCACGCGATGAAAAGCACGACGTTCGTAAAACTGATTTCCCAAATTCCGATCCGACTACCGGGCAAATCTCGCGTTCGATCGGCTCTGATCCTTGCATTGGGTGTGCTCGAGGCAGGATCGGCACATGCTCAAATTAACGTAACCGCAGCGCGGGAGCACTCGGCCGCAACCGAGGTTGTTCTCACGATCGACGAAGCCATTCAGATAGCACTCGTCAGCAACCTGACGATTCAAAACAATCGCCTGGACCTCGACAACGCACGGGCTCAAATCAAAGAGGGATGGGCCGAACTCTACCCCCAGATCGACATTTCGTCCGGTTATACCCGGAATGTCAGAACCGTCAATCCGTTCGCCGGCAGCCAGGCAGGAGGATTCTTTCAAACGCTGGGATTTATCGACTGGCTGGCCTACAACGAACAGACGCGTACCGATGGAGATCCGGATTCTGTGCCCATCACCGTGGGGGAGTATTTCGCCCGGCGAAAGGCCGGTCTGGATGCGGCCAATATTGTCGTCGAGTCGAGCAACAATCCATTCAACATCCCCAACATGTACCGTGCAGGCGTTTCGGTCACGCAGAAACTGTTCGACGGGCGGGTGATCTTCGGGGCCACAGGCGCTAAGAAATGGCTCGAACCGATGAACAGCGCGGCGATTCGACGCCAGGAGCAACTCCTGATCGACAACGTCAAGCGAGCTTTCTATCAGACTCTTCTGACCGAGGAGCAAACGAACGTCCTGTCCCAGAGCGTCGGACGCGCAGACAGAACTCGGGCCGAGATGGCGCGTCAGGTCTCACTGGGTACGGCTCCAAAATTTCAGCGTCTGTCGGCCGAAGTCGAACTCGCCAACCTGGAGACACAGTATATACAGGCAGAAAACGCGTACGCTGGGGCGTTGGATAATCTGAAACTTTTGATCGGCATGCCGGTCGAGCAACAGCTCCGTCTCCTAGGAGTACTCGAACCGGCTGCGGCCGGCGGATTTATTCCGATTTCCGTCGAAGACGCGGCGATTCTGGCGGCGGAGAACAGACCCGACCTGGAACAGGCCGCCATCAATATTGAACTGGAG
The DNA here is from genome assembly GCA_022571135.1 of Bacteroidota bacterium. Classification (GTDB taxonomy): domain Bacteria; phylum Bacteroidota; class Rhodothermia; order Rhodothermales; family UBA10348; genus JACZYK01. The sequence goes on along the minus strand of JACZYK010000153.1, from coordinate 902 downwards.
AGAATCCAGCTGCAGGTCGAACGAAGCGGTTTTCTGCCCGAACTGAACGCCTTTCTGAACCTGAATTATGTCGGAAACGTCCCTGATAACCGTTCTATCATCTCCTCCGATCCGAACAATCCTTTTTCGTTCTCGAGCAGCTCAAACGGCTATTTCAGCTCTGATTACTGGGACTGGAACATGAACGTCGGTTTCAGACTTTCCTGGAATCTATTCGACGGCTTTGGCACCTCACAGCGTATCCAGCAGCGGAAAATCGCAATGAACAAGGCCGAGATGGGCTACGAATATCTTGGACACTCAATCCGAATCGAGGTCGAACGGGCGCTGAGAGATGTCCGCGCCGCGCAGAAAAGGATGACCCGCCAGGAGCAGAATGTTGAACGCGCCGATCTCAATTTCTTTTATGCGGAAGCCCGTCTTCGAGAGGGCGTGGCGAGTCCGATAGAAGTGCGGGAGGCGTCCAGCCAGCTCGATCAAAGCCGTTTGAATTATCTGCAGGCCGTCCATGACTATCTGGTATCCAGAAGCGCCTACGATACCGCAATCGGGTCGCCACAGGTGGCTACGGTCTACCCTCACATCACCAGCAACTAAGCTTTGCCAATAGATACCATGTTTCGCAATGTAATGAAACGTGCAGCGGCGCCGGTCGCCTTTCTGATTCTCACGGTCGCTCTCTCGTGGGGCTGCGGGGGGGGAGCCGCCGAAAACGCCGTATCGGATAATTCTGAAGGGGTTGAATCCCCAACGGTTCGCACCGTTCAGGTGGAATCGATTGTCCTGACTCCGAGAACTTTTGAGGATAGGATCGCCCTCATCGGTACGGCCGATTCGCCCCGCGACGTAACGCTGTCGGCGCAGACCCGTGGAACGCTGAATGAACTTCTGCCTCTGGGTTC
>JACZYK010000152.1 GCA_022571135.1 Bacteroidota bacterium | reverse complement strand
ACGATTCCCTGGCGGACGGGAAATTTGGCTGATTGGCGACCTCTGTTATCGTGTTTTTTATGCCCTCCAGCTTCAGGATGGCTGCGTTGAGGAAGGTGAGATCCTTGTTGATAGGAAAGAGCATCACCAGTTCAGCAGCCGTGACGTTCACAGAGATGATCTCTTCTTTCGTGAAACTCTGCGTCGCCAGATACGGACCGATATCGATATCGCAATTGCACCTGACGTCCTGTAGCGTACCGATCTGAATTTGCGAAGACGAAAACGTGAACTGGATCGGCTTTCCATCGGCAGCCTCAGATATCTCGTGCGTGAGAAAAATCGTGTCTCCACCCCCACTGGAGTTCGAGTCACAGCTCGCCAGAAACATCAAGGCGGCGATCAGAAAAAGGAAAGAAGATCTGCGCCCAAGACTGTTCGACATCATGATTCGCGTTATTGTTGGACAAAGACGGCTTGTCCGGATATAGGACTTCACCCGCGGTTCGGTACGAACGGAGGCGAGATTCGTTTCCATCCAATCTAATCGTTTGACGCCAAACTAAGGCCCTAGAAGTGCACCAGAGAGTGCACAGGAACGCCTTCCTCCAGGAGGAGGCGACCCTCCAGAGCGTCGAGCTCTACCAGAAAAGCGAAACCGGCAACCGAAGCTCCCCCGAATACCGCCAGGCGGAACGTAGCAGCAGCCGTACCTCCGGTAGCGATTAAATCGTCGTGTATAAGCACGACGTCATCGTCTCCGACGGCATCGATATGCATTTCGATAGTGTCGTTTCCATACTCAAGGGCGTAGGTCTCCCGAATAGTCGTATAGGGCAGTTTTCCGCTTTTCCGGACGGGAATGAAACCGGCGTCCAGAGCTTCGGCGAGCATGGGGCCCAGAATGAACCCTCGAGCCTCAACTGCAAGTACCTTCGTTACGCCGACCTTTCGATACGGCTCGACGAGCGCTTTGACCGCAAAGCGGACCAACTCGGGTTTTGCAAGGATGGGAGTGATGTCCCGGAACTGGATACCGGGAGTGGGAAAGTCCGGCACGGTACGAACGGTAGCTCTCAGGACGTCGATCATAAGCTCGTGCGCCCATGTGTCGATCCTATCGGGTCGCCATTTGGAGCGCCTTTTCGTATTCGTTCTTGAAGTCTCGAACCGCTCTGAAGATAGCGCTCGCCATATACGTCTGCCCGTCTTTCGAAGCGAGGAAGGCAGCTTCGCCGGCGTTCGTGATGAATCCGAGTTCGACCAGGACAGCCGGCATGGACGCGCCGTAGAGAACGTAGAATCCCGCCTGCTTAACACCTCTGCTCCTGCGTCCGACGCGTTCCTTGAACTGGTCTTCGATCAGGCCCGCCAGGCGCTCGCTGTGGCGCATGAAAGCACTCTGCGCCAGCTGATTCTGGATCGCACTGGTTTTGTCGTATCTGTCATAGGGGGATCGGTCGCTTTCAAATCGGATAACCTCGTTTTCCCGCTCCATGACCACTCGCGCCGAGTCTGTTCGGTGCATTCCGAGGAGGTAGGTTTCGGTGCCTCTCGCACGTCTGTCTCGCGAGGCGTTTGCGTGAATCGAGATGAACAGCTTCCCTCCGGCCTCATTTGCAATTCGACCGCGTTTACTCAACTCGATGAATCGGTCATCGGAACGCGTGAATACTACGTTCACGTTTTCCTTCTCGCGCAGATACTGTCCGAGCTTATTCGCCACGGCCAGTACAACGTCTTTTTCTCTGACATTTCCGTGGGTGGCTCCGGTATCCTGTCCCCCGTGTCCGGCATCGATGACGATCGTATCGATTTGCCATCGCTCGGCCGTTCTCGGCGTCGGATCCTGTGCGGTCTTGAGCGGGAGCGATATCCGCGGTCTGGCATTTCCGGTCGCCAGGTTAACGAGAATGTCGTTGCTGGAGTGGTCTCGGTACGTAGAGGGAATTACTCCGTCCATCGCCATTTCTAGCTCGAGAACAACATTGTTTCCCTCCTGAACGATGCGATACGAATGGACCGGTCCGGTGGGAGGATCCAATATCGGGTTGTTCGCAAGTCCGGTGTTAAAGACCGTCACTCTGAGCCCATAGGCGCCGAATGCTCTGGGGTCGCTCACGGCCGCAATCATGGCGCTTGCATGGAGTCGAACGACGAGTCCCTGTCCATCTGAGCGGGCCGAGAAAGAGATACGTCCGATCTCGGGCAGGGCAGGCACGCCGGCGACTGCTAACAGCGCTGACAGTGAGGTTACGATGATAAATAGCAGCGTGGTGGTTCTCATTAGCGATCGAGCTTCCCGGGCTCTTGTTTCAGCGGTCAGTCCTCCTGGCGATCGGTTGCCGACGACCGCATGCCAGATATTATCAAATAGAGTGCCGGCTGTGAATCCATTCTGTTATCGGCTGCGGCGTGCATGGAATTACGTGCGAATGAAAATATTCACGTGTATGTAAGTGTTTGTAATATAAAAACATACATCGTATTACAGCGAGCTGGAGCTCTTGCGCAGACCATGGTAAAGCAAAAACCCCGGTGCGAATTCACACCGGGGCCGGGCATTTGTCTCCAGTTCGGCGGAAGGATTTTCCGCCGTTTAACCGCGACATTTTCTACCAGTCATAAGCGTCTCTCTGGCCCAGAAGTTCGCGTTTGCGACTACGGATCACGTCCTCTCTGGCGCCGCTGCGCTCCTTGATGCGCTCGCGAAGCTTCGACAGTTCGGTGGACATCTTATCGACCTGCGTCTTTTGATTGTCCATTTTCATGTCGAAGATCTTGTTCAGCAGATCGTCCAACTTGGCTTCGAAATCCGCCGTGTCGGTATCGTCGGCGCGGCGAATCTTTCTGGCAAGCTCCTGAGACTTCATCTCCAGTTTCATGATCTCCCGCGAGCCCGAGTTGAGGAGAAACCCGTCTCTGCCAATCATTTTAAGACGCTCACGGACCGGTGCCAGTTTAAACACCTCCTCGATATGGTGCCGGACTTCCGGAAACGCATCGTCCATGGACCAATCGCCGTATTCATTCTTGAATTCCAACATGCGGGGCGAACGAAAATCGAAATTACCGAAGAAATGATTCTCCCCGTCATCGTCCGAAAAGAATCCAGTCAGCGTGTTTCCGTCTCGATTGAAGAATGAGAAAACCTTTGCGCCCTCTCCGTCTTTGATGAAGTAGATCTTCGCGTCTATGTTCTCGAGTTCTTTTACGACCTCGCCGTTTACATAGACTTTTCCATCCTTGACCTCGATGCGAGTTACGTCCTCTTCACCCTCCTGCGCCATGGCAGTCGGGGCAAGGAGCATGGAAGCGACGAGTACTCCGGCGCAGACCATCGAAAGCGTTTTGAGTGTGTTTATTGTCTTGATCAGCATGATTGTAATACCCGATATGGTTTATCGATTCGTCTCGTTTACCAGTTCAGTTCGCCGAGCAGTTCTTTCAGTCGGCTCTCGATGATTCGATCGCGCAGATCGGAGCGCTCATCTAGCCGATCCCTCAGTTCATGGAGTCGCTCTGAGAGTTGCTCGATTTCCTTCTTGCGATTCTCTTGTTTGAGGTTGAAGATTTCATTGAGCCGTTTGTGGAGTCGCTCTACTATCCCGCGTCGCTGTTCCCGATTCGTGATCGACATGGCTTCCAGAGCGAGCCGATGGGTTTCGGCTTCCATTTTCTGCTCGCGGAGGAGTTGGCTGTATAGGTGAGTGTCTTTCTCATGAACTCCCTCCAGATAGCTCTCGAATTCGATTCTGGGGAAGGCACCCACGATCCTGGCGGTATTCTCGGCTTGGAGCTTGAGTCTTTCGATCAGTTCGGCAGGGATTAACTGTTGTGCTTGTATCGTTACGCTGAGGTCCTCAAACTGACGCGCCTGATCCGAGAGCGCCTTGAAGTAGTTCTGAAAAGCCACATTTTTTTGAGGCGATACCGACGTGTAGTGGTCTCGTGAGAGTTCATTGCGGAGAAGTACCCGGATGACCGAGTCATTATCGTTAGGATCCCGAAAGAAGACCATCAGGCGTCCATCCCTGGCAACCTCTTCGTCGGCCTCTATGAGCTTTCCGTCCAGCAACTGATAGACGATACCATTCAGTTCAATCAGCGCGTCGCCAGAAAAATTGAAGTTCGCCGAGATTTTGATCTTCCGCAGCGATTCCGGTAATTCCGACCTGGGTATCCGGTGGCCATTGACGTACACATCGCCGTTTTCGATAGTGACCACGTGGCGTTCCTGGGCGCTCACCGTGCGGGGCACCTGGAAAAGCATCACAAATGCTAAAGCGGCCAGTACCCATGTAATCCTGATTTTCATAGCTCTTTGCATTTCATGTGCCGGACGTTCATCCGGCGTTTCTCGGGCGCAGGCTCTCACTGATTCGTAACGAATGAGTGGTGGCTCTTCGTATATACCCCGTTAAGTTTGCCTTCCTGATCGGCAGACCCCGCTCTCTAACGCTGGGTCGCGGCTGGCCGAAAGCCCGACTGTCCGCTCTGATTGGTCGTGGGGAACATCTCCAGTGGCACAGAGGCTTCGCCCCAGTCCAGTTCATTTAAAGGACGCATATTCTCGATGCGCCGATAGTATGTTCGCAACAGGCCCGGATCGTCCCAGGCCAGTCTCGGATCCCTCGCAAATTGGCTGACCTGCAAGACGGTATTCGGGTCGAGTGGTGTCGGCCGCAGCAGTGATTCGGGCAAGGTTGAACGATTGATATCCGTGACGCCCGCGACAGGGCTGGTCGATTCCCGCGAAGCGGGTTCGAATATCCCCAATCCAATGGCAATAAGGAGCGCCGCCGCGATGGATACGGCAGGGATCAATACCCTGCGCAGCGGCATCGATCGCCACAGAGGCGGACGATCGGTACGGGGTCGTCTCCGAACAGCCGATGGATGTTCGGCGGCCGCGTGGGCTATGATTCGCTCGATCGTAGCCGGATCAGGGCGTTCCTTCCGGGCGTGATCCAGTCTGAATTTGGCTTCACTCAGCGCTTGGTGTTCCTTGCGGAGCTCTTCATTTCGGAGCAGTTCACGAAGCTCACTCTCGGTTTCTCCGTAGAGCTGAAGCAGTATTTTTTTCTTGTCGTCCATAGCCGTCTCCGGTTTCCTCAAGGCCCTAGTCTGTCATTGACCAACTTCGGTTAAATCCTTCTTCTCAGACGAGGCCATCATGCGTCGCAGGTTCAAGAGCGCGTATCGCATGCGTCCCAATGCAGTATTTATAGAACAGTCCGTCAGTTCACCGATTTCCCGGAATGTGAGATCCGCCTCGTGCCGAAGCAGAAGTACCTCGCGCTGTTCCGGGGGAAGGCTGTCGATACACACATTCAGAAATTCCTTCTGTTCCGAATGATGCATCAGCGTGTCCGCCGGCGGTATATCATCGGGCAGACGGTCCCAGTAAGAGGATTCGTCCTCTGTCGATGAGTTCGAGACGTCCTGCCAGCGCTTCCGGGCACGCAGATGATCCAGGGCGGCATTCCGCGCGATTTTGAGTATCCACCCCAGGAATCTACCCTGCTGGGTATAGGACGCTCTTTGCTTTCGAAGCACGGAAATGACGCGGATAAACGTTTCCTGAAAAAGATCATTGGCGACTTCTCGGTCCCGCACCATTCCGAGCAGAAATCCGAAAACCCGCTCCTGGTGGCGCTCTACAAGCATGCGGAAAGCCCGCTCGTCTCCGTTTTCGACGTATGCCGAAATGAGGGATTCATCCGTGGGAGTGAACCGCTTCAGATCGCCCTGCACCCTCTCGGAGAATGCCATCTTCTTCGTTGTCTGCCGTTGAATTCGGTCTATGAACGCCACGGTTGCCGGGATTATTGTCTCCTCGACGAAAAATGTGGACGTGTTCCTCGCGTAGCGCAGGCGCCCAGCAATCGGCTTTTACCGGAAAATCTTGAGTTGCCGGCCGATCCGGATGGTGTTGCTGCGCAGGTTGTTCCAGTCCTTGATTTTCGCAACGGTTACCGCGTAGCGGCCGGCGATCTCGATGAGCGTATCGCCCTTTCGAACCGTGTGAATTACAGACTTCATGTTCGAATTGATCCGAATCGTGAGTCTCTGGCCTACGCGTATCCTCGATCCCCGGATCCCGTTCCATTGACGAAGCTGACTGAGCCGCACGCCGTGTGCCTCAGCAATTTCGCTAAGTGTGTCACCACGCTTCACACGATAAGTGATCGGCTCGCCGCTCGGCCTGCCGGCGGTTTTATCCACGTCGGAGTAAATGCTCAGACGCTGACCCGAGTTGATGCGCGAGCCCCTCAGATTATTCCAGGACTTCAGTTTGGAGACGGTTACTCCGAATCTGGCACCGATTTTCCCCAGCGTATCGCCGCGTCGGACCTGATACACGATACGGGTTTTGCCGGCCGCGACGTCCTTCGTGGAATTGGATGGCCCGCTGGGGGTGAGGGTCGTGCTTACCAGGGCGATCGGAGTCGAGACCGGTTGCGTGTAGCGCTGTTCGATCGGCTTGATCGAGACGATCGGCCGCGTGTTCCGATGGCCATAACGGACAACGGACCCGGGTGCTTCCGAGAGCGACGGTACAGGCGTGGATCCCGAATAATCGGTGAGCGGGACTACCAGGCGCCGGCCGATACCGATGCGCGTGCTTCGCAATCCGTTTTTCTGCATCAACCGGGAAACGCTGA
>JACZYK010000151.1 GCA_022571135.1 Bacteroidota bacterium | reverse complement strand
TGGCGGGAGGTCGCGATCGGCGATCTCTGGTTCGTCGACGTTGACGCGTTCCGCGAGCTCTGCTGGCCGAGCGGCGCGCTGCGTTTCTTGGCCGCGGCCAGCCCGCGCAGCAGGCCCTCGCGCCACTCGTAGTAGCCGAGCACAGACAGGTCGTCGTCGGAGAGATCACCAATGCCAATGGCGTCGGCACCGGGTGGTACCAGATCCGCATTCCGGTGCAAAACTTCGATCGCCGCGTCGGCGCCATTCAGGATTTCAGCCTGATCGAGTCCATTCGAATATGGACCACCGGCCATGAAGTGCCCATCACCATGCGTCTGGCGACGCTCGAACTGGTAGGTAGTCAGTGGCAGAAATCGACCCGTATTTCTTCCGAGCGCGAATCGGCATTCGAGACCCAGACGGGCGACACTAAGCTCACGATCTCGAGCATCAACAACGAAGAAAATTCAGATGTCTATCAACCGCCGTTTGGAGCAGTGGTCTCTCAGACCCGGACGGTCTCAGGACGGGTACAGAATGCGAGAGAGCAGGCGCTCGTCATTCGGGTTGAAAATCTTCGTCCCGGTCGCCAGCGCGGGATATTCAAGACCCAGAACCAGGGACTCGATCTCCTGAAATACTCGAACCTCCGGATGTTCGTACATATGCACGGAAAGAGTATGGACGGAACCGACCTCTCTACGCTGCCCAGGGATATCGGTCGGAAGAAGGTACGCCTGTTCGTGCGTCTGGGTTCGAACGAGACAAACGATTATTACGAATACGAACAACCGCTCACGCCGAGCAGTGAAACCGCCGGATCCAAAGACGAAATATGGCAGACCAACGTCGATTTCCAGGGCGTATTCCAGGATCTCAATTCGATCAACATCAAGTTGGGAGCGCTCAATCAGCTGAAAGTTGCCAGAGATAGGCTCGGATTTCCAACCGACAGCATTTTTTACAATGTGTTGAACGATTCGCTCGTGGCTCCAGGTGTCCCCGACGCGGCGCTCTTCGCCCCACCAGGTACGAGGCTCGGCATCAAGGGAACGCCTTCGCTCGGACGGGTGAACAGCATCGTCATCGGAATTCGGAATCCCGCCGATTCGACCAGCTCCGCATTCGAGGACATCCTTGAAGACGTCACAGTCTGGATCAACGAACTCCGCGTCTCGGGATATGATGAAACGAACGGATGGGCGGCGGTCGCCAACGCGAATATCAAGTTTGCGGACTTCGCCACGGTCAGGGCGAACATTCAGACTCAGACCGATGGATTCGGATCGCTGTCCTCAAGCCTGGGCGACCGCGAACAGAAGAGCATCAGCAACTGGAGCGTGACGTCCGAGATAAACGTCCACAAGTTTATTCCGGAGCGCTTCGGATGGTCGATGCCGGTTACCGTGCAGGTTCAATCCAATACGTCTACGCCGCGATTCTCGCCCACCCGCGGTGATATCCGTCTGGAAGAAATTCTGGCTCAGATCGAAGACCGGGAGGATCTGGAGGATCATGAAAAAAAGGCCGCAAAACATGAAGCCATCCAGGCCGCACAAACCCATTCATTTACGAGAACTATTTCAACCCGCATCGCAAAATCGAATTCCCGGTCGGCACTGCTGCGCTACACGATCGACGGCATCGGATTCAATTATTCGCAATCGAATTCAATCTCCCGCAATCCATCCCAGTCGCTCAATGACAATTGGCGCTGGTCGTCCACACTGAGCTACCGCTTCGCGGCGAGAAGGCCGCGAACCATCCGTCCGTTCTGGTTCCTCGATCCGATTCCGGTTCTCGGTATTCTCGGCGACCTGCAGTTCAACTACCTGCCCAACTCTTTTTCGACGTCCGGCACGTTTTCCAGAAATCTGACCCAGACGCGGGAGCGTCCGGTTCTCGCTCCCGGCGATACCTCCAATGTGCCACTGACGGTCCGCTTTCCGCTGCGCGAGAAACACTCGTTTGCCCACGCCCGAACCTTCTCGATCCAGTATAATCCGCTTGGATTTCTCAACCTCAGTTTCGATACGAGTACGAATCAGAGCCTCAACGCGGCGGGCGTCGATACGCTGTTCAGCGTCGTAACGACCGATACGGTGCTGACCGGTTACAGCCTCGCTCAGGCGGTCGAGGCCGGCTTGCTCGGAGAGGATGAGATCAACTCGGCGTTCGAACAGCAGAACCTCGTCATCAGGCCCGCCGGCAACGTTCTGACCGAATTCATAACGGGAAAGGGCAGCCCCAGGACTGAAAAACACGATCAGCGGTTTTCCGCCTCGCTGCGACCCAGGCTGAACAGGATCAGAGCCATGGACTGGCTCCAGATTCAGGACCTTGTCTACGCCACACAATTCACTTGGCAGAACGGACCTGTCGGCAGGAATACCGGAGCGTCCATCCGAAACCAGGTCAGCATCAGGGGCGGTGTATCGGTGCGGGTGCAGGATTTCTGGCGCAAGTTTGGCTTTTATCGGGCGATCGAAAAAAAACAGCGCACGTATACGTCCGAGAAGCAGGCCTACGATCAGAGGCGCAATCTGGATAAAGAGCGCGATAAGAAAGAAAAGGCGGCCAGAGAAGCTGCCGAACAAGCAGCGGCTCTCGAAGCGGAAGAGCTGAATGAAGAGGAAAGACACATGCTGGCCGAGGATGAAGAAGATTTGGCGCCAGAGGACTTGGCGGGGCCTCCGGAGGAGGAAGCTGCGGTCCAACAGCAGAAGGAAGAGTCCGGTGGATTTGGTCTGATCCCGCGGGTCGGTTCCATGGCCCGACAGTTCATCCTCGCCATCACAGGTATCCGAGACTTCACGGTTTCCTACGATGGAAGTCGGACGTCGGCTTCAACAAACGTCGGAACGCCCCAACTCGACGACAACGGAAACGTTACCGGCGTCGTAACCCATTTCTCTCTCTTTGACGCCTTCAAGGGCAAGGGGGCGTCTCCCAGATATCGGTTCGGATTCGAGAGACAGTTCGATGTCGATGACCGGTTTATCGATCCGTCGCTCCAGGTCTCCGACGTCCTGGACAACAGCAACAGGTTTCAGGGCAGAACCACCCTCAATCCATCACAATCGCTGTCGATCAATCTGAACTGGAACCTGGATTACCACGATGGACAGACCTTCACGTTTCGCCCATTGTTCGACAACGAGCAGAACATTGTCGGCGTGGATACCACACTCACCGAAGCTGGATCCAACAAAGCGTCGGTCTGGGCCTTTGGAGCTTCCTATCTCAACATGTTCGAAGCACAGCTGAATACGTACAGAAACGACCTGGCGGCCGCAGCCGAGGAAAATCCGCTGACCCTGGGCGATGAAAACGGTGATGGACGCGTTGTACTGTCCAACCAATCGGTCGCAGACGATTTCAGGAAGGCATTCATCCGTGGCGGAAGAACGCTCGACAGCAGAAACCTCCTCCCGTTTCCCATGCCGAACTGGACGATCAACTACTCGGGGCTATCCCGGTGGCCGATCATTCGCGCACTGGTGCAGAATCTGACCCTCAGACACGCCTACAACGCCGACTACAGCGCGGACTACCAGACGAATACTCAGTTCGGCGGCGAGGATTCGGTGAACATCATTTCTCTGGGATCCCATCAGATTCTGTCGGATATCGTGGAATTCCGGACGGGTAACATTAGAATCAACGAGCGCTATCAGCCACTCATCGGCGCGGATATCAGCTGGAAGGGTCAGATCCAGACCAACATCAATTGGAACCGAAGCAATTCCTTCTCACTAAGCACGAGTAATTTCGAAGTGAGCGAGAACAAGACGGATGAAATATCGCTCAATTTGACGTGGCAGAAAACGGGCTTGCGTCTGCCGTTCTTCGGCGGAAAGAAACTCAACAACCGGATCAGTTTCAGTCTGACCATTGCGCGAGCCAAAACCCGCGACCAGAGACTCCGCCTCAGACGCGCTCTCGAGACTTCGATCAACGATCCTGATTTTGTGTCGGCCGACGCCCTGACGGGGGATAACGTCTCCCTGGTCACTGCCCATGTTCGAACCACGATCTCTCCCCAGATCGCCTACCAGTTCAGTAATCGCGTGTCGGCGAATTTCACGTTGAAGTACGAGAAATTCGACAGTGAAGACAGCCGTCAACCCAGTGCAGTGAACATCCAGGGCAACTTCAATATCCGTGTCAACATCGCCAATTAGGCCCTGGAACCGATGACCACGCCACGGCAGCACGTAATCGTTTGCAGAATGGGCCTGATGGCCTACGAGCCCGCATGGAAGCTCCAAAAGCAGCTTCAGGCACGGCTCGGCGGCGCCAAGCGGGAAGAACCCGTCGACAACATTCCACATGTGTTTTTACTTGTAGAGCATCCGCCCGTCTATACGCTCGGCAAGAGCGGCGATGTTTCGAATCTCCTGGCCGAAGACGCCGATCTGGATTCGTTCGGGGCTTCGTTCGTCCGGATTGACCGTGGCGGCGATATTACGTATCACGGCCCCGGACAGCTCGTAGGATATCCGATCCTCGACCTGGATCGCTTCTATACAGATGTCCACCGGTACCTTCGAGAACTGGAGGAAATAATCATCCGCACGTGCGCCGATTTCGGCCTGAAGGCGGGCCGTGTCGACGGACGCACCGGTGTCTGGATCGCAGCCGACGACTCAGGCGCCGAGAGGAAAATCTGTGCAATGGGAATTCATTGCAGCCGCTGGGTGACGATGCACGGATTCGCGTTCAATCTTAATACCCGCCTGGAACACTTCTCGCTCATCGTACCGTGCGGTATCAACGACCGGGACATTACGTCTCTGTCGCGTGAACTGGGTCGAGAAATCGATGAACCGGAGGTTCAGGAAAGGCTGCTCCATCATTTCGGTGATCTGTTTCAGGCAAATCTCACGATTCTTGAGCGACAGGAGGCGGAAGGTTTCCTGAAATCTTATCTTGGCGACAGCGCGGATGCCGTTTGATTGGTGAGTGAGTACGCGTCCGAATTACATTAGAGGGCCTGTTAACGCTGCCTGAGAGCGGTTTCAGGCAGCGTTAACAGGCCCTAGCAGAAGAGGAGGTTTGACATGGGTGGGTTCAACCCTGACGACTTTACCCTGCGCCTCATCGCAGAGACGTTGTTCTATGATGAGGAGTACGAAGCTCTCGGAAATCTCAGCCTGATCGATACGAATGATTTGCAGGAGAGGTATGTGGCCTCTTACGCTCCTGAAGACGGCATATTCGTTATCGAACAGGCTACGGAATGGGAAGAATACGAACCGGATCAGGCCGACGATATAGGTTATGCGCTGGCCGTCGATAGCGAGGAGATCGCGACCTACGGATCCGCCGAAGAGACAGCCGCTGCCATGCTGACGCTGGCTCGCGAACACGAACTCGCGCCCAGCATCACGCTGCTGTTCGAAGAGGACGAAGCGTCCTGATCAGGACGCTTTTCTCCAGAGAGCCGCAGCGAGCAGTAGCCAACCCGTGATAAACGCCGCACCCCCAACCGGGGCAACGGCGCCAAGCGCCCGTAACCCGGTGGTAGCCAGCATGAGAAGGCTCCCGCTGAAAAGAACCATTCCGACGATGAAGGCGATTCCGGAGGCCCGGATCATGCGCTGAGGCAAACCGCCTCCGATCCAGCCCGTTACGAGAAGAACGACCGCGTGTATGATCAGGTACTCGACCCCCGTCTGATACACGTGCAGCATCTCCACAGAGATCTGATCCTTCAGACCATGGGTTCCGAAAGCTCCGAGTCCTACTGCTACAGCCCCGGCGACAGCGCCGATAATCATGAAACAGCGATTCATACCGTCGGGTGTTCCGGGTTTTGGATGTTCATATTATCGTATGCGAAAGGTAATGAACAAAAGCGCTCCTAGACGTAAAAATGGGAGAGGAATCGCCCTGGTTATCGCCGCTTCAAAACGCACCTGAAACCCTTCAACTTTGGTTTTCGAAGGGCCGGCGGCTATCTTGAACAGACATTTATGTCAACGATCTCGATCGAATGTCGGATCAACGCGGAGGATCCGGCCGACAACTTCAAGCCTTCTCCGGGAAAGATCGGCCTCTATTTCCCCCCCGGCGGCATCGGTGTCCGCGTGGACACCCACATCTACTCGGGGTTTACTATCTCGTCTCATTACGACTCGCTGATCGCGAAGGTGATCGTCCACAGGAAGACTCGGGGTTCGGCCATCCGGTGCATGCGACGGGCGCTCGGCGAATTCGTCATCGAGGGCGTGAAGACGACCATCCCCATGCTCCAGGACGTCCTCAGTCACCTCCACTTCATACGCGGTGAGGTCGACACCGGCTTCATCGAGGAGTACTTCTCCACGTAGGCGAATTCCGGGACAAGACTGCCCCGGTTCATCTCACAGCAACTCCCCTCACTCCACCTGTAAACCATAAATTCCCAAGCACTTATGGCCTAATGGCCAAATTCGTGTAAATCGTGTATATTTGAAAGGGCAAGGCGGTCAGGATTCGACATGAAAAGGTCATCGGTGAATAGCAGGGGCCGAGAAGCCCCCCTGAAGGTCGGAGAGGCCGCCGAGCACTGCCGCGTCTCCCGGTTCACCGTGTTGAAGTGGGTGCGCGACGGCAAGCTGAAGGCCTATACGACTCCGGGCGGACATCATGGGATCGAGCGCGAGGACCTGCTTGCCTTCC
>JACZYK010000150.1 GCA_022571135.1 Bacteroidota bacterium | reverse complement strand
AACCCTACGTGCACGCCCACGCGAGCGTCCATCATCACTGGACAGTATCCCAGCCAGCACGGAGCCTATTCCCTCGGCACGCAGCTTTCGCCCACCGCCGGATGGGGCCTGCCCATGAACGCCATTGAGTTCACCCGCATCGGCCAGGCCGAACGCAGGAAAGAAATTTCCGAAAAGACGATCGAATTCCCGCTGCATTCTGCGAAGATCCGGTCGGGGTGTGAATCGAACAAGCTGTGTCATCGGTGTTACCTCTTAGAAATCGTTAAATCCTGTAAATAACGTACCCTCTGGGGTACTTTTCTTTAGACCAGAATCTTACAATAGGCGTGCCGGAGACAGATTTATGTCAAATCGGCAAGCGAGACGTGTCAGATTTTCGGGGTGTCTATGGTTCCCTGAAATAGTGTCCGGACAGATTTTACCCGGAAGCGCTACGGTCTGCCAGTCCTGGATTATGGGCTGTCCTCTTGTCAGGCGATAGCCAGGATTTAGGCGGGAGTCACACGACCGGCCGCTTCGCCAAACCCGATGCGGTATCCGTCTCCCTGAGCCCATCCCCGCATGACGACCGAGTCTCCATCCAGAATGAATTTCCGCTCCTCACCGTTTGATAGAACAACCGGCTTCGTTCCCCGCCATGAGAGTTCGAGCATCGATCCATAACTCCGCGGCGTCGGACCGCTGATCGTACCCGATGCCATCAGGTCTCCGGGCCTCGCATTGCAGCCGTTCATCGTATGGTGGGCGAGTTGCTGGCAAATATTCCAGTACATGTACCTGAAATTGGAGCGACACACTACCGACGCATCGCTCATGTCTTCGGTCCGGATACCGACTTCCAGATGAATATCGTAGGCTCGAGCTTCTGAAGACGTCAGATACGGAAGCGGCGCCGGATCCTGCCCGGGCCCTTCACACCGAAACGGCTCCAGCGCATCGAGCGTGACGATCCACGGCGAAATCGTGGTAGCGAAGCTCTTTCCGAGAAAAGGTCCGAGTGGTACGTACTCCCACTTCTGGATGTCGCGTGCGCTCCAGTCGTTCACCAGGACGAGTCCGAAAATGTGCTTCGAGACCTCGTCGATCGGTATCGGACTACCGAGCTCATTTCCTTCACCCACGAAGAACCCCATTTCGAGCTCGAAGTCCAGGAGTCTTGAAGGGCCGTGGACCGGAGGAGAATCATCCGGCTTTGTCTGTCCCCAGGGCCTTCTGACGTCCGTTCCGGAGATTACGATCGAACTGGCCCGGCCGTGATAACCGACCGGCAGGTGCAGCCAGTTGGGCATGAGCGCATTCTCTTTCCCTCGAAACATCGTACCGACATTCGTGGCGTGCTCTCTGGATGAATAGAAATCCGTATAGTCTCCGATCCGTGCCGGTAATAGCATCCGGGCCGATTTCCTGTCGTGGAGTACGTTTTGAAGAACCTCGCTGCCGTCTCGGATGGTCGCGTTGTCGGCAGACAGGAGTTGCTGGAGCCTCATTCTCACAGATTTCCAGACACGCGGACCCCCTGCCATGAAGCCGTTCAGGGAGTCGCTGTCAAACACGCGGGATTGCCCGGCCGCCCCTGTCGCCAGGAAGCCCTCGCTTTCCAGCGCCCGCAGATCGACGATGTGATCGCCTATTGCGGCTCCCGGCCTCGGATCGCCTCCTCCCGCCGGCGCGAATATGCCGTAAGGGAGATTCTGAATGGGGAAATCGTGGTCCTCCGGGACGTCGATAAAGGAGCGCAGGTTTTCGATCGGTGTCGAGGATTCCATAAGCGGGATATCAGGTGGTCGTTGATTTGATAGTGTCTTCGAATCGCAGCAGGCGGAGCGTTCGCAGATCATCTAGTGGTTCGTCGAAACTGCAACTTCCGATCGAAGAGGCGTGGTTTCGCCGCACACGGATGACGTCTGCAACGGACGCTGAGAAGTGTCTCCAGCGAATAGAGTCGTCCGAGAAGGCGAAGGCGTCGGCTGTTTCTTCTTCGAGTATAGGGATGAGATCGACGTCGGTCAGGCCGTGTACGTTACACATCACCGCTGCAATAAACACATTAAGGAAACCGTGCATAGTTACGCCGATGGCCGGGCTCCAGCGCCGCACGGGGTGATGCAGGCCCGCAGTCGCCTTGAACAGTAGATCTTTCGCCACCACTCTGGCCAGAAAGGCGGCGATATCGGCGGTGGAAGGAAACATCGCGGGACCAATGCCTCCGCAGCGCAATTTCATTCCGAACCGGGAGTTCCCTGCTCGTCCCCGCCGCTGGGCAAGCACATCGACCACCAGGTCCAGTGTGTCGACGAATCGGGTGTTGCGGACCACTTCCAGAAAAACTGTTTTTGGAGGCAGGGGTGACGATACGAGCTTCGACTCCATCCGGTCCAGTACCGATTCCAGTGCGGCGGCGCTTTCGGTAGCTTCGCCGTCGAGACTCAGTTCCATCATGTCTACCCGAACGCGCCCGGCATAGCGATTCTGGAGTTCCATGACGTCGTCCACATCGTTTTCAAATCGTTCTATGAGGGATGCCGAGTCGACAGGGCGGCTCCCGAGTATGCTGAATAGGAACGGTGGCGCGTTCGAAAATAGATCGGCAAACCCATCCAGTTCGGGAATCTTGGCGACTGGGCAAACGAACGGACCGATCATCCAACGATCGGGACCGGCGCGGTGCCGGGCGTACTCCCGCATCGCATCCGGGAGCGATAGTGACGCCGGAGGAAACAAACCGGCATAATCGAAGAGCCCCGCAAGAAATTCTCGAACCGATTCAGCAGCCGGAATATGAGCCAACTCCCGTGTCATCGATTAGCAGGAAGATAAACTGGGTGATTGATGGTGGCATTCGATCGGAGCTGACGCGCGTATCGAGCGGTAGCCACGCGGCTGTCAACCCAGAAAGGGACCTGTGCGTTCCTCCCTTGTGGCCGCGTTCCCTCGCAGATGGGCGTGACCGGAGGTCTGGAACGACATACTCCCCTCGCCTGAACCGGGGGGCTTTCTTCTGTTGTTCTCGTAAGAACTCTCCATTAACTATTGTTTGAACTCGCATGTAATATTACTTTGCAGTTTCAGAAGAATTCCATCTATCGGAAAACTTAGTACTACTGCGAAGCGGGTCGTTGGAAGAGATCCGTGTCGCATCTCGCGCGCAATCGGGATCCCACCTGAACATACCCGTGCGCGATTGTTTACAATCGAATCAGAAGATTACTTAGTGTTATGAAGCGACTATCAGTCTTAATGTCCCTGCTGCTAGGCAGCGTGCTCCTGATCGGTGCCGACGGGTGCTCGAGCGACCCGAACGTAGAAGGCGCCAAACTCGATCTTCGCAACAAGGATTACGACCGGGCTCTTCAAAACCTGGAGACAGCCCTTGTGACGAATCCCGACAACACCGATGCGCTCGAATTGAAAGGCCGGGTGCTGGGTGAGAAAGCCTTCACGATCCAGAATATCGAGGAGCATGCGGCTCTGATCGCGGAAATGGTCGAATCCTACGGGCGAGCGGTAGCGCTGGATTCGACACTTGCCGACGCGGTCACCCTTTCGCTCAGGATTGCTTTCAGTAGGGAATTTCAACTCGGAATTCAGGCATTCAATCGCGGAAGCGACGACCAAAACGAGTACAATACAGCCGCCACTTACTTTGGAACTGCTTCCGTTATTCAACCGGATTCTTCCGGAGCTTATGTAAATCAGGCGTATGCCCTCATGAGAGCCGACCGGCCGAACGACGCGATCGCGCCGTTCGAGATGGCGCTCGAAAGGGGTGATACCCAAGAAGATACCTACCGATTCCTGGCCGGTCTGTATCAAGCCAATGACCAGGATGAGGAGGCCGTGACGCTCCTTGAAACAGCCAGTGGAAGGTATCCCGATAATGTAGACGTACAGACGGAACTCCTGAATGCATACCAGTTGGCGGGTCAGATCGACCGCGCCATGAGCATGTATGAGGGTGCTGTCCGGGAAGATCCGAACAACAAACTTTTCCGGTACAACTACGGCTCGATGCTCGTCCTGAAGGAGCTCTACGACGAGGCCATCGTGCAGCTGAGGGCGGCCGTGGAACTCGATCCGGAGTACGGAAACGCCCAGTATAATATGGGTGCGGCTTACATCAACAAGGCTGTCAACGTGAACGATCGGATTAACGAGATCGACGACGAGGTTCGAGCGAAAAAGGATGAGCTCTCGGACGATGAGGAGGCCGAGATGAACGCTGAAATCGATCGCCTGGCGGAAGAGAGAAGAGGTCTCTTTGGGCAGGCTATCGCTCCACTGGAGGCCGCGCGCGTGCTCTACGAGGCTTCGGGAGAAGACGCCACCGAAGTCTGTCAGGCGCTCTTCCAGTCGTACGTACAGACCGGTCGGACCGAGCTCGCCCAGGGAGTATCCGAGTGCGCCGGTTATGACGACCTCGGAGACAGCGACTAAAAGCACTCGGATTTATCGGACCAGGGAATCCGTGACGGATAACGCGTGTCCGTGATCCTGAATGCCCGGGTATCGTCCGATGTCCGGGCATTTAAGTTCTCAGCGATGAAAGACAAGACAAACGGAAAAGACGGATTCGGCACTCTGGCGGTTCATGCCGGGCAACAACCCGATCCGACGACGGGAGCGGTCATGACTCCCATCTATCAAACCTCCACATACGCTCAATCATCTCCCGGAGTGCACAAGGGGCACGAGTACGCACGCGTAACGAATCCTACTCGAACGGCCCTGGAATGCAACCTTGCGGCTCTGGAAGGGGCAGCACATGGAATCTGTTTTTCATCCGGAGTGGCCGCCACCGATGCAATCATCAGGTGTATGAGGCCGGGCGATCATATCGTTGCGTCGAACGATCTCTATGGCGGTACGCATCGCCTCATGCGACAGGTGTTCGGCCCGTTCGGTATCGAATCGACATTCATCGACATGTCGGTTAGCGAGAATGTCTCTCGGGCCCTGAGGCCTTCCACGAAACTGCTGTGGATCGAAACACCGACGAATCCGTTGCTGCGCATCGTGGATATCGTCTTGCTCTCCGATATGGCCCGCGGGGCCGGAATCACTTCGGTCGTCGACAATACGTTTGCCACGCCGGCCCTCCAGCAGCCCCTCGAACTGGGCGCTGATCTGGTCCTGCATTCGACGACGAAATATATCGGGGGGCACTCCGACGTTGTCGGTGGAGTCGTATGCACCAGCGACGACGAGTGGAATGAAAAACTCCGGTTTCTCGTCAAGAGCGCCGGGGCCGTCCCCGGTCCGATGGATTGTTTTCTCAGCCTTCGAGGCACGAAGACCCTTCACCTGCGGATGGAGCGTCATTCAAGCAATGCGGTGGCGATCGCCGAATACCTCGACGCCCATCCGAAAGTGGGAAGGGTGTACTATCCCGGACTTGCCGCGAGCCAGGGACACGAGATCGCCGCCAGGCAGATGTCCAGATTCGGCGGGATGCTCTCATTCTTGCTCGTCGATGAGCGCCTGGAGACCGCGATGAAGGTTCTCTCCGGGACGCGCATATTCACCCTTGCCGAAAGCCTGGGGGGTGTCGAGAGCCTGATGAACCATCCGGCGACCATGACGCACGCCTCTATTCCGGAAGATGAACGGCGAGCAGCCGGTCTGCACGATTCGCTTATCCGGCTGTCGGTGGGTATCGAGGATGTGCAGGATTTGATTGCCGACCTTGAGCAGGTCCTTGACACAGTCTGAGGGAAAGCCGAGGCGGAGATCTAGAAGGAGGCGAGTTCGCGGGCACCCTTGAGGATATCGTCTTCGAAGGGTAATACGTATTTTTCGAGTGGATCCGCGAAGCCGACCGGGGCGAACTTTCCTGCTACACGCTTGACGGGAGCATCCAGATCGAAGAACGCTTTATCCGCGATCTGAGCGCATATTTCGGCTCCAAAGCCGACAAACTCGTGGTCTTCGTGCACGACGAGTGCCCTGTTGGTTTTTGCCACCGAGGCCAGGATCGTCTCCGAGTCGAGCGGGACGATCGTCCGCAGATCGATGATTTCTACTGAAATGCCTTCTTTTTCCAGTTGCTGTGCCGCGTTGACCGCTTTGTGAACCAGAATACCGTAGGTGACCAGGGTCATATCAGATCCTTCACGGACGATTCTGGCTTTCCCAAACGGCGTTAAATACTCAGCATCCGGCTCCGGGCTGCGGGCTACCGATGCCCGGTAGAGCGCCTTGTGCTCCAGGAAGAGAATCGGATCATTCATTCTGATCGCCGCCTTCAGAAGGCCCTTGGCATCGGCGGCGGTCGACGGCAGGGCAATCAGAAAACCGGGCATGTGAGCGAAGAAGGCTTCGATATTCTGAGAGTGGCACAGGCCTCCGTGGATGTAACCGCCGACAGGGACGCGGATGACCATCGGGCAACTCCACGATCCGTTCGACCGGTATCGGAACGAGGAGACCTGATTACGCAACATCTGCATGGCCGGCCAGATGTAATCGCCGAATTGAATTTCCACCACGGGCTTGAATCCCGCAGCCGACATCCCGACGGCTGTCCCTATAATGGAGGCCTCGGCGAGGGGCGAATTGAAACACCTGTCCTCTCCAAACCGCTTCGTGAGTTCTCTGGTAGCGGTGAAAACGCCGCCCTTTCCACCGGCAACGTCTTGCCCGTAGACGATTACACTCTCGCAC
>JACZYK010000149.1 GCA_022571135.1 Bacteroidota bacterium | reverse complement strand
TTCGAGTGCCAGGGTATCGGTTTCGAAGTCCTCTACGCTCCAAACCAACTCCTGCTTTTCGAGGGGCGGTGCATCTGTCAATAGGCTCACGACAACTATGACTACCGTGGATACGACAAAGAGAAGGGTTGCCGTGTACAGGAAGTGGATGTCAATCGGAGACAGCAAAAGAACAAGAGATAACACCATTCCGAAAATCAGGGCGGCGAAGGCGCCGTTAGCGTTCGCCCGCTTCCAGAATACACCTGTCAGGAACAGCGACACAATGGGCGGCGATATGTAAGCCAGAACGAGCTGGAGATAATGCCAGAGCGATGGGAATCTGGTGATCTGTGGGGCCCATAGGGCTCCGAGGACCATCACGACGACCGTGGCCAGCCTGCCAATACGGACCAGACTTCGATTATCGGTGTCGGGGCGCAGTTTCTTGACAAAGTCCATCGTGACGAGCGTCGAGACGGCGTTAAGAGTAGAGTCCAGACTCGACATGATAGCCGCTATTAGAGCGACCAGAATGAGTCCGCGAAGTCCCACCGGCAACAGATCGAAGATCATGGTCGGGAAGACCATGTCTCCGTTTTCGAGATCCGGATATAACACACGGGCAAAAATACCCGGAAAAACCATAATGAAAAGAACGGGGATCTTGAGCGCGCCCGCAAACAATGCTCCCCAACGTCCTTCATCGAGGTTACGCGCACCCAGGGTTCGCTGAACCATGAACTGATTATTGCACCAGAAATAGAATCCAAGTAGCGGGACGCCGGTGATGAGACCCAGCCAGGGAAGTGTCGGATCGTCGAGAGGCCGAACCAGGCTGAAGTCACGCGCCGTAGTAACGGCCTCGATAGCCTCCCAGGAGCCAACTTTGATGTAAGCCAACACGGCGACAAGTGTCGATCCGAGGATGAGAAGGACAGCCTGAATCGCGTCTGTGTAAACAACGGCCTTGAGGCCTCCTGCAACCGTGTACAGACCAGACATGTGTGCCAGGACGGTAGTCACCTGCCAGAATGGAATCGCGGGAAGAACCAGCTTGACTACGAGTGCGCCGGCATACAGTGCTGCGTCGGTCTCGATCAGCGTATTCGCGATAATCGTGAGGCCCGACATATAGTAGCGGGAGCGCTGATTAAACCTGCGTTCGAGGAACTCGGGCAGCGTATAGATCCGGGTCTTGAGGTAGAACGGCAGAAAGAAAATCACAAAAAACACGAGGATGATCGCCGCGAGTCACTCGTAGTTGTAAACGGCAATTCCCGTGTTATAGGCTTCGCCTGCGAGACCGATGAGCGTGCTGCTGGATATGTTCGAGGCAAAGAGGGAAAACCCGATCAGGGGCCAGGTAAGGCTTCTGCCAGCCAGGAAGTAATCTTCAGTCGTCGTGGTCCGTCTGGAGACCCAGAGTCCGATGGTGATGATTACGACGACATAAGAGACGATAACCAGTATGTCGGCCAGAGCAAGTTCGAACGAAGGCACGATCGTGCATTTCGCGATATGGGCTGAAAAGACTGCGCAAGATCGAAAACAGACGGTTGGGAGGCGAATTCTCGCGCGCGGGGAAAAGAGCCGCACGTACCGTGGACGCGATCCGCCGGCGTCAGGCTACTCTTTTCAGTAGGATAATCGAGAGATCATCCGATGCCTGAACCCCCTGCTTGAAAGATTTAACGGCGCCCAGAATCCTGGTGCCCGCCTGACTGGCCGACAGGGATCGGAGTGGGCGAAGCAGATCGCGAAGTCTATCTTCGCCGAAGAAGCGGCCGATTTCGTTTCTGGCTTCGGTCAGGCCGTCCGAGTAGATGACCATGATATCATTTAGATCCAGGTGGGCGGTCTGCTCTTCGAATTTCGCGTCACGCATCAATCCTATGGCCGCCGATCCCCGTGGCAATCTATCGATGTCCTCTTTTCGGATGATGAGAGGCGGAAGGTGTCCGGCGTTGAGAAGATGTACGACTCCGGGTTCATCACGAATTTCGAGGTGTACGAGCGAAGCGAATCTGCTGGGAAGGCCGTCCCGGCACACGATCGTATTTAGCTGCTCGCCCAGTTCGGATAGGGAATCTGAAATGGGTGCAAGGGCGCGTATGGTAGCCTGCAGTTTCGCCATCATAAGAGCCGCCGGCAGCCCTTTTCCGGCCACGTCCCCGAGCGTCAGCGCCAGGCGTTTATCGTCGATGCGAAGATGATCGACCAGATCACCGCCTACGTCGTTCGCAGGGGTAGTGTGCAGCCATGTTTCCCATCCAGGAAACGATGGATTGTCCGATGGCATGAGTGCGATCTGAACCGCGCGTCCCTCCTCCAATTCATCCCTGGCCAGCAGTTTGTCCTTCAACTCAAGACCCAGAACGAAGAGGATGCACAGCATCCCGAATACGATCTCGCCCGTGTCGTTGGGCGTGCCCATGAGGGTGACGACCACTCCGAGAAAAAGCAGGAGCCTCCTTGTCGGAGCCAATTTCAGGAACAGGCTTTTTATGAGATACCAGCTGGAGTACAGACCCCGCTTACAGGTGCCCATCCTCGCGAGCTCTTCTCTGGTCTCGTCGTCGAGATAGAATTGGTACGTGTCCTTCAGGTCCCGCCGCAACGTAGTCGGCAGCTCGCTGTCGCGCAGGTCGCCCAGAAACGTTTTCGCGTACGTCGTGGCGCGTTCGAAGGCCTGTTGTGTCTTTCTTTTGTCGTCCATGCTGCTGAAATCCGCGTCGTGCGACACGGGTCATCACCGCCGCGTCGGGCGGGCGGATCCAGTCTGTTACGGAAGATAGGGGTAAGGGGTGCAGGGTGGGTGGAAGTCTTTCCTGGCGAGAAGGTGCATATCGTTTCTCAACGTCGATTCTTGTAGATTCCCGACGACCGTCTCGGGTCGGATTCTTTCAGATTCCAGAACGCGTCAACACGCTCGACCAGATCTCGCCCATGGATTGGATTGTCCTGCTTCCCCCGATAATCGCGATCATCCTGGCTTTATGGACCAAGGAAGTCTATCTGTCCCTGTTGACCGGTCTCTGGGTGGGAACGACCATTCTGGTTGGCGGTAATCCGATCACAGGCCTCAGAGAACTGCTCGATCAGCTGGTTGCCGTTTTCTCGGATCCGAGCAATACCCGCATATTGATATTCAGTCTGCTTGTGGGAGGACTGATTGCTCTGGTTCAGGGCTCGGGCGGAGTCAACGGGTTCGTCAACTGGGCCCGGCGTCGGGGCTGGGGAACGACTCGCAGAAGCGCCGAATTGCTCGCATGGGTAGTTGGTATGGTGATTTTCATCGAGTCCAGCATCACCGCACTCATCGTCGGCGCCATCAACCGGCCCCTGTTCGATCGGCTTAAAATTCCCCGGGAAAAACTGGCCTGGTATTGTGACGCAACCAGCGCACCGGTTTGTATGGCCATACCTCTGAACGGTTGGGGAGCCTACGTTCTGGGGCTACTGGGTGCTCAGGGAATTGCCGCAGGAGCGGTGGGACTATTGACCCGATCCCTTCTCTTCAATTTCTATTCGATCTTCACCATCGTTTTCACCCTCGTTCTGGCATTAACCGGATGGCGATTCGGAAGCATGAAGCGCGCTGAGATCCGGGCCGAGACGACCGGGGAGCTATTGAGACCGGGAGCCAAACCACTGGTCTCTGACGAGATCGCTGAATTGAAGCCAGTATCCAATTCGAAAGAGAAAGCGATTCACCTGTTGCTTCCCGTCGGAGTCATGGTCGCTATGATCTTTGTCAGTCTGTACGTTACCGGAGACGGAGAACTGATGGCCGGAAGTGGATCGATATCCGTTCTCTGGGCGGTTTCGGCAGCGGTCGGTGTGGCGATGATTCTGTACATGCTACCGGGTTCCGGGTCTGAAGGACGACC
The DNA here is from genome assembly GCA_022571135.1 of Bacteroidota bacterium. Classification (GTDB taxonomy): domain Bacteria; phylum Bacteroidota; class Rhodothermia; order Rhodothermales; family UBA10348; genus JACZYK01. The sequence continues at coordinate 2,793 of JACZYK010000149.1, read as the reverse complement.
CTTGATGACCCCGGTCGAGTCCATGGCGCTGGTGTTGAAAGGATCGGCCGGACTGATCGGCATGGTCATCCTGGTTGTTTTCGCCTTCGCGCTCGGCCAGGTATCGAGAGCCCTCGAGATGGGGCCGTACATCGTCGGACTCCTCGGTGACGGTTGGCCTACGTGGTGGATACCGTCGCTCGTTTTCCGGGTTGGAGGTTTCGTTTAGTTTACTCTCGGGTCCTCCTGGACAGGGTTCGCGGGCTCCACGCTCGGAATCAGCACGCGGAAGCGCTCGAAGACTTGCGGGCACTCATGGACGAGGATCCCACGGATTTCGAAGTGAACTACCTGTTCGGCAAGTCACTCATGCATACCGGAGAGCCCTCGCTGGCGATCTGGTCGCTGCGAAGAGCTGTGAAATCCTCGGCGTACGCGTTCGACGCCGGCATGCTGCTCGCCCAGGCAGCACTCGACTCCCGAACACCGGAGGATTCGATCGATGCGGTCGATTTCGCGCTCGCGGCTCAACCCGACAATGTCGAAGCGCTAGCACTTCGCGCGCACGCGAAACTCAAGGTCGCCCGCCACGCAGAAGCATTGGCCGATGTCGAGCGGGCCCTTGAACTCCACCCTGGCAATTTCGCGATTGTCGTACCACGCGTTCTCGTACTGCTCGAGTTTCAACGAGTCGATGAAGCCGAAGCCGTTCTTGATGCCGAAAAGCACTCGGAAGAAACCGCCGACGATCCGCTGGGCGAGGAGATCCAGGCGAGGTTGTGTCTCACCAACGCCGCGTTCGCCTTCGAAAGCGGAGACCACAAGAGCGCCGAGGTCATGTACGCGGACTGTTTGGACGCGTACCCAACCCATCGACTCGTCGTGCTTCAAGCCGTCGATTTCTACGACGCCATTGGCCAGCAGCAGCGCGCTACGGCTCTGCTGCGACGCACCTTCGAGCAGACGCGTGCGACGCATTTCGGGTACGCGCTCTCGCGGCGCGTGAGGAGACTCGGCGACGAGGAGCAGTCTATTTCGCCACCATTTCCAGAGGTGTGAGTCGCGACCGGGGGTGGCGTGAGAAAAGACGAGAATGGTGTGAGTCGCGACCGGGGGTGGCGTGGAAAACGATCAGATTGGTGTGAGTCGCGACCGGAGTGGCGTGGGAAACGATCAGGTTGGCGTGAGTCGGGGTCATAGAGGGGTGAGAAGTGATCGGGCCGGCGGGCCCGATCCGGGGTGGCTCCGGTACACTCGGAGAACTGCAACTCGTTGAATCGGATTCCGACGGTTCCGAGGGTTTCAGGACTCATGAGGAAGAGGTAGCGGGATCGTGGCTTTTGACAGATTCAATTTTCGGTTTTTGCGTGGTTTCGGAAGGTCCCGTCTAGCGCATCTGGCGGTCGTGATCGGATGGCTCGGGCTCGCTCCGTTGGGATGTGGCAGCGACACGCCACCCGAGGGTGAACCCAAGTCGTTGGGAGAATGGAAGGCGCTGCGCGCATATCACGATGAAAACGTCTGGGCGAATGAGACGCTTGCCCAGGAGTACGAACTGACCCTGGTCGCCATTTGGGACGCGCTGCTCAGCGTTGATGACGATTACGGCCGGAAGGTTGCCATCCTCTCCTCGATCCAGTTTGAGGAGGTGACGCTCGGAAAGCCGAAGCTCCTCGAAAGACTCGATCACGGCATCGAGAGTTTCATCCTCGAGTCTCCGCGCACGACGCTCACGCATGAGGAGTGGGGAAGATTCCTCCGTGAGCTCGCGAGCGGAGGGTATCGACTGATCCAAAGCGAGTTCCATCACGCGCGTTTCGTCCCGGCCACTGAAGATTCTCCCGCGCGATCGCTCGTCAAGATCGTCTTCCACACCATCGAAGACGGCGCCGACCGGCGTATCATCGTGGATGGCGAAGTTGGCGTAGAGTGGTCGGGGCTCCGCGACGAGAGCGGTAATCCGATCGCTGCGAAACTCGATGCCACCGGTCTGCGGATGCTGACCCGGACGGGGCCGCCGATCTTCGAGCAGATACTCGGTTTTGGAGTCAAGGACGGGGAGAAGCTGTCTCGCCTGCACCCCATTCTCATCAACGACCTCGACAAGGATGGCTATCCCGAGGTGATCATGATCGGCGGCGGGCGAGTGCTCTGGAACCTGGGCGAGCGAGGATTCCATCCCGAACCCCTCACCGAGCACAGTTACATGCTGACGGAAACCGGCCTGATCGCCGACCTCAACGGTGATGGCAATTCAGACCTGATATCGACTCGTGCGCGCGGAGACATGGTGGTCTATCTCGGAAACGACGAGGGGCGCTTTACCGGAGAGCCCATTGTGACGCCTGTGTTCGAGCGCCCTCTGCGCGCGCCGTCGGTACTCACGGTTGGAGATATAGACGGCGATCACGACCTCGACGTCTGGCTCGCACAGTACAAGCGCGCGTATGACCAGGGGCAGATGCCCTCGCCGTACTACGACGCGAACGACGGACACCCCGCATATCTTCTGCTGAACGACGGAACGGCTCATTTTTCGGACGGGACGATCGAGGCCGGGCTCGCGGAGAAGAGATTCCGGCGGAGCTACGCGAGCAGCTTCTTCGATCTCGACGGTGACGGCGATCTGGATCTCCTCGTCGTCAGCGACTTCTCGGGGATCGATCTCTATCACAACGATGGAGCGGGTCACTTTAGCGACGCCAACCATACGCTCGATTCCGACCGTCACCTCTTTGGGATGTCGTCGTCGTTTGGCGATTTCGACATGGATGGCCGGTTGGATTTCTTCGTCGCGGGGATGGCTTCAACGAC
>JACZYK010000148.1 GCA_022571135.1 Bacteroidota bacterium | reverse complement strand
GCTTCGAAATCCGGATAACCTGAAAGGCCGATGCGGGGTGTGCGAGTTCAGGGATCTTTGTGGCGGGTGCCGGTGTAGGGCCTACTCGCATGCGGGAGACTATCTGGCGGAAGATCCAGCGTGCCTGTATCAGCCGGGAACAATGACGATGCCAGAGTCCTACGAAGTCGTTTTCTCGGATCCTGTCATTCGACGTGTGGAGAGGATTCCGATATCGTTTATTCGAAACAAGGTTCGAAAAGGTCTTGTCGCCTACGCTTCTCGTCACGGTCTGAAGGTGATCACTATCTCTGATATGGAGCGCGCTTTGGCTGGAAGCAGACGAGGACCCATCGAACTATTTTCGAAAGCGGAGATCGGCGAACGCCCCGAATATCGTTCCTGACTACATGTTTCTGAGCACGATACAAGGATGACCATATGGCTGAAGTAAGAGAGATAGAAATGATAGTGGATCGAGTCGTCGTAACGGGCGATCTGGCCCACGTCAGGCTGAACGGAAGTACTGAGGAGATGCCCGTCAAAGAGTTGCCGCCCGACTTCGTACGCTGGCAGCTCGACTACAAGCACGGCGTCTACGACGCGATCGAAAAGAACGAGTACATCGCTTTTAATGCCGGCCACCTTCCGGTCGTCGGAACGTGGTCGTCCGGATCGAAATTTCCGACTCTTGCGAACAAGGGCATCGGATTCACCCCGAAAGACGAATACATCGAGAAATATCTCGATCTCGTCGAAAGCGCTGTCGAGCAGATAGAAAAACTGCCTCCACATGCGGTAAACGATACACGCATGCTTCGTACACGAACGGCACGCGAGTTTTATGCCCACCCCGAGCATATCGATTGGAGACGAATGGGGCTGCTTGAGATTTTTGAGGGCAGCACGTACCGCAATCTGATAGAAAATCCGTTTGCATCTGTTCTCTGGACGGGCAACTCGCCGGTATTCATGAGCTACCAGGTCGATTGTCTCGTCGAAATCATCACACCCAAAGACCTGCGTTATCGATTTGCATGGGCGATGCGACGGCTGTTTGAGTACGAGCCGTTTCACGTGGTTCAGACCATGTATCCGTATTCGTACTGTTTCTGGGTGCGGAACTTCAAAAATAAAACCCCGAAGCGACGCCACCCGGGCAAACGGAGCGACAACACGGTCAACGAAGGGGAAGGAAAGATCGAGCGTCAGGAGTAGTTCCGACGGACGGTCAATCATATGAAATACAGGTCTCAACGATGGCCTATGTGATTCTAGATACGTGCTCGCAGTGCGGACTCTGTGTAGACGAATGCCCGATCGACGCGATCGAGCCGGGAGATCCGATTTATGTGATCACGGATATGTGCTGCGAATTCCAGGAGTGCGTAGCGGTATGCCCGGAAGAGGCCATCGTGCATGAGAACCTTGTCGAAAGAAATCTGATCGATGTACAGGATAATCAATCATAAAGCGATCCAGGAGTATTTCGAGCGGGTAGCCGAATGGTTCGAACAAGATGGATCCGTATTCCTGATCGGAGAGACAACGCAGGTCATCGAGGGGTGCAGGGAGTGGACGACAGGAATAGATTTTTATTCATCCGTCCGGTCGTCCGATCGAAAAGCTTTCAATGACGCGGTTCTGAAAGTGGCCCGGGAGATGGATATTCCGGTATCGGACGAATTCCCCGGTGACCTTATACCGCTCCCCGACGGCTACGAAGAAAGAACACGTGCACTGAGCAACACCTCCTGGACTCGGAGCCTGCGACTGGATGTCAGCCACTTCGACCCCTACGCCGCGTGTTACCGGTGTATCGCTCGCGGGGACGAACCCGATTATCAGGTCGTACTCACCTATCTCGAGAGCGGTTGGGTAACGGAAGAAGGCCTCGCCACGCATTTGGCTCTGCTACTGCCCAAATTCAACTATAAGACCATCCAGCAGGACCCTGCTGAATTCAGGCGAAAGTACGCCGGAGTGATCCAGATGTGGCGCTCTCGCAAACAGACACAGGCTCCGCGTCAGAGTAGAGGCTTATGATACATGAGCGCTGATCGAAATGACATATTGCCACACGAAATGAGCGTTCAAGCTCCGGGCGCGAACTGGAATGAAATACACTTCGTCAGTCGGGACGAATTCATAGCCGTGGCTCCGGCAATTATCCAGTTGGAAATAAGGAGACTGGATGAGCTGCTGAGGGATCTGGATCTGGGATCTAATCTCTACAACACAGTGATTGCAGCCCGGTATCACCTGAGACGTCTTGTTGCCGAGCAGAACGCGTTGGATTCAATCCCGAGTCAGTGCTCGAAGCATCTTGAGGCCGCCATCATGTCCGTATCGGTCCCACCGAAGTCGGTGGATAAGTCTATTTTGGCAACACTGAGTTACGTCCAGGACCGTCTCGGACATGTCCTCGAACAATTGACACGCCTCTATTGAGTCGTTCCTTATGCTGAACCCTGTAACTGAGACTATATAAATGTACGAGAAGATTTTTGTACCTGTCGACAACTCGGACCACTCGATGGCATCTGTCCATCTGGCGGTTCACCTGGCCGAAAACTTCGGTGCGAAGCTGGTGGGCAGTCACGCCTACGCCGCGCGAATGCACGACTACCGGTTTAAACAGATGGAATTCACCTTGCCTGAGGAGTACCTGGTCGAAGCCGAGATGGAGAAACAGCGAAAGATACACGATACGCTGATCACCATGGGATTGGAACTGATCTCGGACTCGTATCTGGTCGTCATGGAAAAAGAGGCACAGAAGGCGGGTGTCGAATTCGAGCCGAAGATGTACGACGGCAAGAACTTTCAGGTCATCGCCGACGATATCAACGGCGGCGATTATGGCCTGGTAATCATGGGAGCGTTGGGTCTGGGAGCGGTTCGAGACAGTCAGATCGGCAGTGTGTGCGAACGCGTGGTGCGAAGAGTTCGCACCGATACGCTGGTCATCAAGAACACGGCTCCACTCGAGGAGCAGCTGGCAACCTCTTCGAACGGCGTAGCACACAAGCACAGCGGCGATATCGTGGTTGCGGTCGACGGAAGTCCGGAATCCTTCGCTGGACTGAAGACTGCGCTGGAACTCGGGAAGGCGTTGAACAAGCAGGTGGAGGCAATATCAGTTTACGATCCGTATCTCCACTATGCCATGTTCAACAGCCTCGTGACCGTGCTGACCGAGAAGGCCGCTAAGGTTTTTAAATTCAAGGAGCAGGAGCAGCTTCACGAGGAGGTAATCGATACGGGGCTGGCAAAAATCTACCAGTCTCATCTCGAAGTAGCTCAACGCATCGCCGAGGAGGAAGGCGCGGACCTTAAGATCACGCTGCTCGACGGAAAGGCATTCGAGAAAATCCTCGAATATGTCAGGCGAGAACGCCCGTGGTTGCTCGTGATGGGCCGTATCGGTGTTCACAGCGACGAGAGTATGGATATCGGGAGCAATACCGAGAACCTGCTTCGCCTCGTTCCCTGCAACGTATTGCTTTCGAGCCGGCGATTCGAGCCGGCCGTAGACGTGAAGGCCGAGGAGTCCATGATCTGGACGGAACCGGCCCAGCGAATCCTCGATAAAGCTCCAGACTTTGCAAAGGGTATTACCCGGACGATCGTCCACCGCTGGGCGATGGAGCGGGGCCACTCCGTCATTACGACCTCCATTCTGGAGCAGTCACTCTCGACCATTCTGCCGAGATCCTCCATGGTCACCATGGGCATCATTGCAGAAGGCCTGGCCAAGAAAGAGGTTGAAAATGGCAACGAGGACACGTTCGTCTGCACGAACTGCGGCTGGGTCGCTCGCGGCTTTGAACCTACGAAATGCACCGTGTGCAGCGCCCAACCCGACCAGATTCGAAAACTCGACAGGGAGGTCATTGAGAAGCTCGGCCTGCTCGAAGGCGCGATTCACGAAGAGAAATCATTTGACGACGTAAAAATCAAATGGACGAATGAGGCGAGGGAGCTGGTTCGCTCGCTTCCCGACGGATATCAGCGACGCCGGGCGAAGGCTCAGATAGAAAAAAGAGCCCGCGTTCAAAGAATTTATACGATTACTAAGGGCATGGTAGAACCCGTAGTAGACCGTACGGAGGACGTTACGGTTGGTCTCGAATCGCGCGGCAAACTCGGCCAGCGCGCTGTCGACACCGACGCGGAATCGGCGAGGAACGTTCGTGATGGATCATATAGCTGGACGCCGGAGGCCGTACGTAGACTCAATAAGGTGCCGGAAGGGTTTATGCGTACCTCCACGAAGGGGCGAGTAGAGAAACTGGCCTCGTCGAAGGGTGCAGCTCTCATAGATCTTGAAATCGTAGAGGAAGGCGTAAAGGAAGGCCTGAAGGTGATGGAAGAGATGATTCGCCAGCAGAAATGAAAACCTACCATGACATCGCAACCGACGGTGGATCCGACGTAGCCGGCCAGGTGCGGGCGCAGGAAGCACGTCTACACAGTCGACTGGCAGACGTAGGGCACATCGTCGCCGTAATGAGCGGGAAGGGAGGTGTCGGCAAGAGCGCCGTGACGGTTCTTCTGGCGACGGCTCTGGCCAGGAGCGGAATTCGAACCGGTATCGTGGACGCGGACATAAACGGTGCTTCGATCGTCGAGATGACCGGCGTCGGACGCAAACCCGACCGGACGAGCAAAGGGGTCATTCCGGCTGTCTCCGCAGAGGGTGTACAAATCATGTCGATCGATCTCTTTCTGGATCGAGGGACGCCCGTCGAATGGAATGCCGTGACTCAAAAGAGCGCGTTCACATGGAGGGCGATGGTGGAGGTAGCCGCCATTCGGGAGATGCTGGCAGATACGCTCTGGGGTCCCCTGGACATATTGTTCGTAGATCTCCCACCCGGCACCGACAGATTACCGAACCTGCTCGATCTCGTCCCGGAGCTTTCGGTCGCCATCGTAGTGACCATACCGTCGCGGGCGTCGCGGTACGTGGTCGAAAAATCTATTTTGCTTGCCAGGCCGCATCTGGGAGACGCACCGATCGGGATCGTGGAGAACATGTCCGAGTTTGTTTGTAACTCCTGTGGGGAGGTCCACGAGATGTTTCCCGGAAGCGAGGGCGTCGATTTTGAACAGGATGCCCACCTCACGATTCTCGGACGGATACCGTTTGATCCCGAGTTATCGAAGCGGATCGATTCGGGGAAAAATTATCTCGGATCCGGTACTTCGAAATCCTCAGGAGGCGTCGGGGTTTTTTCGGCCGAAGCCGCCATCCAGTCCATTGCAGAAAATCTGAACCGACTGCTGGCATCGAGAACGATTCCTGCACCCACCATGGAGGAAGTGAGATGAAATTTCTTTGTGTAGACTGCGATCAGGCGATGGCGCTTACGGAGACAAGAGGTCCCGATAACGGCTCGCTGACGGTCGTATTTCGTTGCCCACAGTGTCACCGAAAGATCGCCATGCTCACCAATTCGATGGAGACTCAGATGGTGCACTCGCTCGGAGTTTCGATTGGAGGCAGGGACTCCAAAGTCCCTCCGATGGAAACCATTCAATCCTCTCTCGTGGGTTACGATGACGCCGGGGATACGAACGAATCCCGAAACGACGGGGGTCAATCATCTACGGGGTGTCCTTTCTCGGCGACGGTCGCAGAATCCGGGGCTGCGCCATTGACAGATGTTCTCGAATGGACGCCTGAAGCCGAAAACCGAATGTCGCGCATACCATCGTTCGTAAGGTCGATGGTTCAGAAGGGGGTCGAGGACTACGCAAGGAATCAGGGCGAGACGACCGTGGACGTGGAGATGCTCGAAGCCGTGCGAAAGAACTTCGGTATGTAACCTGCATGATAAGAGCGCCGTCGAGAAGACCGGCCAATCAACTCCTCAAAAGCCCCTTGAACTCGTGGCCCCCTTTCTCGATCTGTATGGCAACCAGATCGAGTCGGGCGGATCGTGTTCTCGGATCCCCCTCGATAAGGTCAAGGAGATTTCCGGCATCGCGGACAATGCCCTTCCACGTGTCGTTATCCGGAAACTCGCCCGACTCCCGTTCGTCGGGTCTCAGGCGATCCAATCTTAACTCCAGGAAGCGATTAAACCGCTCCAGCCAGGAGTATTCCTCGTCCGAGAACGCGTCGATAAAATCCTGGGCAGCTTCTGCATCCCGGTCGCCCTTGAATCCGTCCATATAGCGGAGTCCGGGGGTGAATACGTGATCGAGCCATAAACGACATAGTTCGAATGCTACTCGCTTTGAAGGAAGCTCTGGTCTACACACGCAAATCTGATCGTAGCGGTGAAAGAGCGCAAGCGCGTTCAGAACGCGTTGGCGTGGGATCGATGTCTTTTTATTGTCGGACATGCGAACTGGAGGGTATCGGTTTCAATCAAGCAATAAGATCGAGTAGTTCCGTGAGGACTACGATTCTGATTTCGTTACCGTTCGCTTCGATATCAGCCGTTTTTCCATGGCTGTACGTGCTTAAGGACCGATAGCATGTAATCTGCGGATGATAATCGGCGACCGCTTCGTGTACGTCCGCTTATCGCCCCGAGTGATGATCCATAAGTGTAATCACATCACCGGATTAGAGCAAGAAACGGATACCACAAGGATGCTTTCGGCCCGCACATAACGTCCGGGTTGTCTGGCTCGTTGATTCGAGGTATTCCGGTCGAAAACGCCTTGAGAG
>JACZYK010000147.1 GCA_022571135.1 Bacteroidota bacterium | reverse complement strand
TCGTCATCTCTTTAAGTCGCCTCAAGGCGCGCCTTCTCAGTCGAAAGGAAGTACGGACGTCACGTCCGCTCCGGCCAAACCACCCGGTCGCCCCGCGAATGCCGACCGGCAGGGGATGGGTTGACGTCTGCATCTGCGTGCGAAGACGGGCGTCTTCCGGCCCGAACAGCAGCGTGGCATAGGCCCTCTCCCCATCCCGACCGGCGCGACCGACTTCCTGATAATAGGCTTCAATGGATAGGGGCAGCCCGACGTGCGTTACGCTCCGAACGTCCGGCTTATCTATCCCCATCCCGAACGCGTTGGTGGCAACCATTACGCGTGTGCGCCCGGTCTGCCATCGATATTGGGCCAGGGTCCGAGCTTCCGAGTTCATTCCGCCGTGATACGTTTCCGCCAGATAGCCGTCGCGTATGAGCGTATCTCCCCATACCTCGACATCCAGCCGGGTCGAGGCGTAAACGAGGGCGCTACCCGGCACAGCTTCCAGAATCTCCCTGACCATTTTGCGCTTTGCGTGCGTGCGAAAAACGGAAAAGATCAGATTCGGCCGATCGATTCCTTCTTGGATTACAAGCGGGTTCTTAAGGAGCAGACAGCGGATAATGTCCGTCCGGGTTCTGGGCGCAGCCGTGGCGGTCAATGCAATGACAGGAGGCCGTTTAACAGCCTCGTAGATTCGCGGAATCGTACGGTATTCGGGCCTGAAGTCGTGTCCCCACTCGCTGACGCAATGCGCCTCGTCGACGGCCAGAAGGCCTACCGGCAGCTTACCTGCCCGGCTACGAAATTCTTCCGTGTTGAGCCGCTCCGGCGACACATACAGAACCCGATACACCCCGTACCGAGCACTTTCAAGGATTTCCGCCATCTTCGGCCTTGACAGATTTCCTGCCAGATTTGCAGCCGGAATTCCGCGCGCGACCAGACCCCGGATCTGATCTTCCATCAATGCGATCAGCGGAGAGACGACGAGTGTTAACCGGCCCGAAATAAGCGCAGGAACCTGATAGCAGAGCGACTTCCCGCCACCGGTAGGCAGCACTCCCAGTACGTCACGTCCCTCAAGAACGGCCTGAATCGTCCTCCACTGTGCTGGCCGAAAGTCTGCATGGCCCCAATAACGCCGAAGAAACACCAAGGCGCGCTCATAAAGACGGGATGGATCTTCCTCGATCTGCGCCGGGATATGCGGATACTGCATCGATCAGGCCCCGCGCCGCTTGATCGATCGACAGACGATCGACATTGAATATGATGTGAGCCTGCCTATAATAACTTTCCCGCGACTCCATCAGTTCGCGAATTACTCGACGTACGGAAGACGACGCCATCGGTTGCCCCGTTTCATCGTTGAACAGGGGACGTCCGGCCGCTTCTTTCTCGAGACGTCCGGCCAGGGTGTCCTCCGTTGCACATAGATACACAACCAGCCCGTGCCGTAACGCAAACGACAGATTTTCCTCGTCGGCCAGAGCGCCTCCACCGAGTGCGAAGACCACCTCCGTTGCAGATCTTGTGTCTCTCAAGACTTTCTTCTCCAGCGCCCGAAAGGCCGCCTCACCTTGTCTCTCGAATATCTCGACTATCCGCAGTCCCGAGCTCACTTCGATCCGCATATCCAGATCCGTGAATGTAAATCCCAATTCCTTTGCCAGAATGGGCCCCAGCGTCGTTTTCCCCGAAGCCATAAATCCCGTCAGAAAGATGCGAGAGGCGATCGGCATAAACCTTATTTTCAGTTATCGGGTCTGTATTCTCATCCTACTCCTGTCCCGTGTGGCATTGAACAAACCCGCGTACATTCGAGCGGTGCCAAAGAGTATACAACGAATCTTCGTGCCCACATATCTACTCGACATAGAATACGACGGCACCGACTGGCACGGATGGCAGACCCAGCCGCAGCTCAAGACGGTTCAGCAGGCCATAGAAGACGCTCTTTCCATCGCCTTGCGGTCACCGGCATCGATCGTAGGATCGGGCCGAACCGACGCGGGCGTGCATGCCCGCGGCCAGGTGGCCCATCTGAAGCTGAAGGATCCGATTGATCCGTATCGGGTCTGTGGATCCGTAAACGGCCTACTTCCGGAGTCCATCGTTGTCCGCGGGATTTCAGAGGCGGATGAGTCTTTCCACGCCAGATACGACGCTGTCCAGAGACGGTACTGCTATCAGATGACGTGTCTTCCGGTGGCCCTTGACCGAAAATTCAGGTGGCATCTCCGCCCTGCGCCGGATTTTGAGGCGATGAATCTGGCCGCCGAGTACCTGATCGGCACTCACGACTTCACCGCATTTTGCCGCGCCAAATCTGAGACGCATAGCTGCGTATGCACCCTATCGGAAGCCTCATGGCGCGCGGAAGGGCGGCCGGGCTACTGGACGTTCGACTTGTCCGCGGATCGCTTTCTGCACGGCATGGTCCGGGCTATCGTGGGAACGCTCGTGGAGATAGGGCAGGGAAAGAGAAGTCCGGACGACATGGCCGATGTCATCGCTTCAAGAGACAGACGCAAGGCGGGATTCGCCGCACCGGCCCGAGGATTGATCCTCGAAGAAGTGCTCTATGAATGACGTCTCCGGCGCACGACATCCGTATCCCTCCTCCTTTATCGTATTCGTGGGTGTGCGAGGAAGCGCTAAGACCCCGGTCTTCCAGGCGCCGGGTATTTGTGCCTCCCCCACGGAGCCATGAGAAACGATCCGCGTTAGAGTCGGGGCCGTACACCCGGCGCAGGTCGCCTGACCCAGGAATCAGCCAGATAAGTGACCCGATCCCATTTCTACATACTGTCCCTGACCGCGTTGATGGTGCTCGTCCTGTCCGCATGCGCACGCCCGTTCGTCGCAATCGATGCGCCGGGAATAATCCTTATTGAACCGGACTTGTCTGCCGTCATTACGGAGCAGGTAATCACGCTTCGCCTCAGGGCCTCCTCCACGTTCCGTTCGGTTTCTCGCGTCGAAATCGGATCGAAAGCGATGTCCTACAACCCTTCTGAGAATATCTGGGAGGCGCGGGTCTCACTCGATATTGGGCTTAACGAGCTGATCGTGACGGCGTTCGACGAGGAGAGCGTTCCCGGGATGGACACGCTCTTCGCATTCTACATGCCCTTTCAATTCCAGCCTTTTCCCGCCCGCCTTCCAACGCCTTTAGGCGGTCATGCGGCTACGATCATGCCCTTCGGCGTTCTGATGATCACCGGTGGAACGCGATCGGCCGAAGACGAAGCTTCCGGGGAGGTACATATACTGCCAGGCGGTTCCGCCAACTTTCAGACGCTCCCGGCCCGTATGATCCACCCACGCGTCGGTCATACGGCGACGCTCCTCAACGACGGCAGCCTGCTGATTCTCGGCGGGGCGATGCGCGGCGGCATCGACACGACGGACGATCTGGTCGAAGCGGTGGAAATTTTCGACGAGGATACTCAATCGTTCAAGGAGATACCCGTCTTAGGTCCTCCCATCCGGCGGATGTTTCATACAGCCGCTCACCGGAATACCCCGAACGGTCAGGTTATAGACGTTCTCGGTGGTCACGGCGACATTCAGTACACGCCCTCCTCAATTTTGGGGACGCGCCGGGATCTTCGATCATTTCTGTTTCGCAACGATTCTCTGATCGCCCTGAGCCCGGCGATCGGACCGTTCGTCGCACCGGTCGAAGGACATTCGCAGACTCCCCTCACTTTTCTTACCCAGGGTGAAGCCGGAGAGTACTTCGTCACAGGTCTCTCGTCGGCCCCCCAGGATTCTCCCCTCAGTTTCGTCATAGACTACGGCTCCATATTCGGGATCCTGGTTGATGAGGCGCCTGTCATGCGGGTACCGCGCGTACGTCATGCGTCCGAACGTTTGAGCCACGAGATAATTGGATTTTTCGGAGGAATTACCTCCGGTCGTGGAGGTCTGGCAGGCACTTCAGAGGTATATTTGAGGCAGATCGACGGGTACTTCGTGATTCCGCCCGTACCGTCGCATTCTTTCTCTCTCAGATACGGTTTGACCGCAACAATATTCGCCCCTAATCGAATAATATTGACAGGCGGATTTAACGATAATGGTGTGGCTACGGACCGGATCGATATCTTCAGATACACGCTTTGACCGCGCTATGCTCGACGTTCAGCAAATATTGAAGTGGATCGTGACAGCCATCGTGCTGACAGTGGCCATCGTCCTTTTCGGCGTGGTTCTGAACATCGCCGGATTCCTGCTGAAGTACGCGGTCAAGGTTCTCATAATGCTGCTCATCGTGGCCGTAGTCGTACGGTTTTTTGAACTGCTTCGAAGAAGGCGATAACCGGGGCCTCATACACGCCATTTTGAGAAACACGGCATCGTAAATCCGTTATGGCGCTGGAAAAACTACTGACTTCTCACCGGAAATGGATGCAGGCGGCCCTTCGGGAGGCGCGGCGGGCCTTCGACGAGGGAGAGATCCCCGTAGGCGCCGTGGTAGTCAAGAACGAAATGATCGTCGGGCGCGGGCGCAATATGGTCGAGCGGCTGCTGGACCCGACCGCCCATGCCGAGCTGCTTGCCATCACGGCAGCCTGCACTACGCTGGAGTCCAAGCTGCTCCGTGGAGCCACGCTGTATGTTACGCTCGAGCCGTGCCCGATGTGCGCCGGCGCGATTGTCTGGTCTCGCCTCGACCGGGTGGTATTCGGCGCATTCGACGAGAAAGCGGGTGCCGCCTCGACACTTTATAATATTCCGCAGGATGCTCGACTCAACCACACCGTCGAAATCGTATCGGGCGTTGAATCCGAATCGGCAGCCGATATATTGAAGGCGTTCTTCCAGAAGCGCCGTCAGACGAGCGACAAGTAGGGCCACTCAAGTGAGGGGTGCGATTCAAAAACACTTTTATGGATACCGCCTGGAGTGCTGCCGCTCTCAGAGCGCACCGACGATCTGTAAAGCAAGCGCATGCGATGGGTCGAGCTGGAGGGCGCGTTCGGCAAAGAGACGGGCGTTTTCCTCGTCCTCGGACCGGAAATACGCCAGCGCGAGTCGAGCCAGAACCTCGGAAGAACTCGGATCCGCCTCGACCGATCGAGTGAGCAAAGGAATGGCTCGCTCCAGGTCTTGTTCTTCCATGTAGTAGAGTCCAAGATTGCTCAGAGCGTCCGCGTGCACGGGATCCGCGCTGAGGGCTCTTTCGAAAGCGGCAACGGCTTGATCGACCCGCTCATGAGCCATGTACATTACGCCCAGATTGCTCCAGGCTGCGGCGTAGAGCGGATTCAGCTCGATCGTTTTCATCAGCATCTGTTCCGCCTCTTCGTCGCGAGCGGAGCGGATGTATGCGGTTCCCAGGTTGTAGAAGGCCTGATCGTTCCAGGGCTCGGCCGATATGGCCGCCTCGTAGGCGGTGATGGCCTCGGAAAGCCGGTTTCTCGACTCAAGAAAGCGCCCGTAATTGATACGGATATCGGCGTTTATCGGCTGGATCGAGAGCGCCCTCGCATAGAGTCTCTCGATATTGACGGCGCTCCTGCCCGTCGCCTCATAGGCCTGTGCGAGCGCATTGAGACGCTCCGGGTTATCAGGCTCAAGCGTCACCGCAATTTCAAGCGAAGGAATGGCCTTTTCCGCCTCCCCCAGCAAGTGATACGCGTAACCGTGGAGATACCGGGCCTCGCTTATCTCGTGGCCGGCCGCGAACGCCTGATCGAGCAGCTCGATTCCACTGCGAATCGCATTCATATCGGTGGTCCGACGCCCGTATGTAACGTAGGCCATGCCCTCGTAGACGATCCCCTCTTCGTACATATCCCGTTCGAAGTACGGCACGAGCGACGCTTCATCATGGACCGGGACGGGCGAGATCGACTCCTCTGCCCCGACGACCCGGATCCAGTGATCCGTAAACGCCGAATGGGGTGCTCCGATCAGGGCTTTCTTGGGCATGTGGCATTCGATGCAGTTGGCTACGGCACTGTGTTGCTGCTCCAGTTCGGTCGTTGACATCAGCTCCTGAAGCACCGCCGCACGGTGACAGGTCATGCACGTTCGGTTGAAATAGGCGTCGCCCTTGCCGCGAAAACCCTCGTGAGGGTCGTGACACGTCACACACTCCATGGGTTCTCCGAGCGAGGCCGTGGCCAGGAAACAAACGCTTCGCTTCATCCGGTCGGCATGAGAGATGACTCCTATTTCGTCATCAGACTCCGCCTCCTGCTTCGAAAACATGGCTACATAGTCCGAGAGCACCTGAGACGGACGAAAGTCATAGGGCGTCCTGCCTGCCCTCAGGACGGAGACTGTCGTCTGCAGATGGCACTGCCTGCACACGTCCAGGCGCCGATCCAACGAGAGGTGCGCCGGGTTCACGATCGTGTCGTCGATTGGGCCGGCGGGCTCTGCAATGGCCAGGCGCTCGTCCACATGCAGCTCGCCCGGTCCGTGGCATCGCTCGCAGCCTATACCGTAAGGCATCGAGCGGTACATGCCGTCTGTGAAGGGTTCCCTCTCCGGATAACTGTTGTGGCACACGATACAGCGACTGGAAATCTTTCGATCGAAACGCTTGTTCGCCACCCGGTACCCGGGGCTGAAATCCCATCGTCTGACCTGCGTATACCATGTCAACGGCAACTCGTAGTACCAGCCGCTCTGCTCCGATAGATAGGTCCTGGCCGTCGTTCCGGACCCAACCA
>JACZYK010000146.1 GCA_022571135.1 Bacteroidota bacterium | reverse complement strand
TGGGCCTTCAAGGCCACACAGGGGAACGACAACCTCTTTGTCTTTTCCCCGGAAGGATTTTTCAAGCGCCTGTTCCTGAAGACCCAGTACGGCCGGGACATCGCCGGGTACAATCGCGAGCACGGTACCGATTACGATTCATACGCGGATCTGAACCTCAGCCGCCGGTTGATGGGCACGTCGCGGCGCACTTCGGACAGCATGTTGGGCCACCGTACGACAATCGAATCCACCTGAACGCGGCGACCGAGGCCGAACGACAACACGTAGTCGACCGACGACTGGAATCCGCGCATGGGCATCTGCTCCGCGTACATGCGCTCGCCTCCGACGTGCAGCGTCACGGAAGCCCCGATTCCAAACCGGTTTTCGTTCATGCCTTCGAGCTCGATCTGAACAAAGTTGTGCCCCGTCTTCTGACGCGCCTCCGAGCGGTATACGAAAGCATCCATGTTGACGTTGTTGACGACCAGATCCAGGTCGCCGTCATTATCGAGGTCGCCGTACGCCACACCGTTCGAAAAGCCGACGCTCGCGAGTCCCCAGGCCTCGCCAATGTTCTCGAACGTCAGGTCGCCCCTGTTACGAAATGCGTAGTTGGGAATCGGCTCGGACGGTATCCGCTCGAGCAGTCGAAGATAGGTGAGAGTCCCTCCTTCGCTCCAGCGCCGGACGGTCTCTTCGTCGGCGAAGTAATCGATGAAATCCCTGTCCGTGACGTCCTTGTAGATGCCGTTGGCCACGTACAGATCCTTGTAGCCATCGAGATCGAAATCGGCCAGGAGCGCTCCCCAACTCCAGTCGGTCCTCGAAACGCGTGCGAACTCGCCGATCTCTGAGAACGTGTAATCGGCGTTATTGAAGTGGAGCATGTTGCGCATGTACTGGAAATAGTAGTCGTTGCGCATCTTCGCCTTGTAGACGCCCCAGGATTCGAACGTCGATGTGGTTTTCAGCCTGCGATCGGTTTCCGGCAGCATGTCGGTCACGAAGATTTCCGGATACCCGTCGTTGTTGATGTCGGCCACATCCGCCCCCATCGACGACAGACTGATATGCGGCATCCAGGCCTCAAGCTGTTCGTCGAACGTGCCGTCGCCCGAATTGATGTAGAGATAGTCCCGCTCGAAAAAATCGTTCGAGATGTAGAGATCGAGCAGACCGTCCCGATTGACGTCTCCGACCGAAACCCCCAGTCCAAAACCGATCTCGCTTCCGTAGATGCCCGCCGATGCGCTTACGTCGTGAAAAACACCGTCGTCGTTGCGATACAACTTGTCGCCACCGTGTTCGTCGCGTACCCGCCGAGTGTTCCGGAGCCCGAAACTGTCGACGGAGCGGAACGAATTGTTCAAAACATAGACGTCAAGATCACCGTCCTGATCGTAGTCGAAGAAGGAGGCGTGCGTGGAGTAACCCTCGTCCGCCAGGCCGTAGGCATCGGCCATTTCCTCGAACCGGGGTACTCCATCCTCGTCGGTCCCCTGATGGATGAAGAGCTCATTCGCCGTTCCATCCCCCGTGGCATTCCCGGCATTGGAGACATATATATCCAGGAGGCCGTCGCCGTTGACGTCCACGATACTCACACCCGTCGACCACTCCCGACGACCCGCAACGTCCGCCTTCCTTGTTACATCCTCGAACCGGAAGCCGCCGCGGTTAATGTAGAGCCGGTTTGGCAACTGGTTGGCCGTCAGGTAAATATCGGCGAGACCGTCCGAATTGAGATCGGCGATTCCCACACCGCCCCCGTTGTAGTAGTTACGATATGTGAAGACGTTGAATTCCTCGGTATCCGTAAGCCGGTTATTGAAGTCTATACCGGTCTGGGATGCTGGAAGCAGCGTGAATAGGGTTTCGCCGGCCGGCTCGAGCGCAGGCTCTGTGCCACCGCATCCGGCGAGGGTGAATGCGGAAAACCATACGGTTGCCAATCGACTTCGCCCACTCATTCGCTTTGCTCCTACGCTGATACCGATTCGCCGGGTGGATGCTGTTCTCATTACTCGAAGGCCAGTTTGAGTTCGCGCCGGACGTAGACATTTTCAGGGCCCACGAACGATACGATGGCGAGCGTGAAATCTTTGTCTATTCGCCGGACCGTTACGCCCTCGGCGCCCGACAAACGGTTCGGCGATCGAATCATCAACTCGTATTGCCGCTGCCCGAGGCCTTCGACGACCAGAACCAGCCCGTCCGATTCTGCCCGCGAACGAAGGATTCTAATCGAACGGCTCCGGCCGCCGAGTGCTGCCGGTTCTGCTGACACGATTACGTCGGTACCGGGATCGAATTCATATACGAATTCCGACGTCCAGGACGTCGTTTCGATCTCGGCCGATACGACCAGACGATCCCCCAGGCGATCGAGGGTGTAATCAGTTTCCCGTCCATCGATCGTAACACGACGGATGACGGCGTCCAGCGGAAACGTGGGCGAGATGACCATAGTGAATGGGGTCGTTGGCTCCATCGCCTGACCATGCCTTTGGATAGCGATCCGAAGACTGCCGCCATTACGGATATATGAAATATCGAACGCCTGTTCTCCGGCTCTGTATCCTCGCACCATGACGCTGTCCCAGTCGGCCGGCAGTTGCGGTCGGAATGAGATTCTCTTTCCGGCCTCAGAAGTTGAAAGGCCCAGCATGCCCCGAATCAGCGGTGTAACGACCATGGCCTCCGACCAAATCTGGTGCTGCGACGAGCGCCCGAAGGCCGTATTGTAGTCGCCCGACAGTAGCTCCGTGACGTAACCGAGGGCATCCTGTTCGGTCAGCAATACGTTGGCCATGAGGGCCTGATAGCCGACCGAAGGCCTTCCGTACCGATACGCTCCCATGGATGCCCAGCCCGTAAAGAGCGGCCACACGGATCCGTAGTGGTAGGAGAGCGGATCGTAGAGATCGCTCCGGTCGGAAAGAATACGCGTACCCCAGTCCGTGGCCATGGCCCCGCTACCGATACGGTCGATCGTGCCCTGTGCCCGCCCGGCATCGAGTATACCGAACCAGAGCGGAACAGCGGGTAATACGGTGTCCTCCTTGATCAACACGCCCATCTGAATTCGGTCTTCCATGGGCCGTGTCGCAAACGCGTACATGGCCTCTTCCTCAAGCCAGTACGTATCCTCCATGGCGGTCTTCGTTCTTTCCGCAGCCCGGAGGGCACTCCGGACCAAACCGGAATCGCCGAGCGCTCCGGCCATTTCAGCCAGGTCGCCGGCCGCGGCTGCGAAGAGACCCTGCATATAGATCTCCTCGTGCGGCGGATAGAGGGCTCCTCCCTCGACCCAGCCGTGCCCGACGCCTGTGTTCTCAATCAAGTGGTTAGCGTCGAGATCGGTGGCCAACGAGAAATCATAGGCGGCTCTTATGGACGACCAGTTCGATCGGAGGTAGTCGATATCTCCGGTTGCGCGATAGTAGTCGGCATGTACAATGACATAAAGCGGTGTTGCATCCGCACTCGCCCACGCGTATGGGTAGTCGTCGAACCACGGTATGATGGAAGCGCTCTGTGAGACCTCGTGGGGAATCTTTCCGTCGTCTCTCTGGAATTTGTTCAGAAAATCCAGGGCTGTACGGCAAGATTCAAAGTCTCCGCTCGAAAGCAGTGCGAACGCCGTCCAGAGCGCATCCCTGCCGAAAAACCAGGCAAACCCGGGACGTTCACTATTTCCTGAAGTTCGAAATCCGGCGACAAGACCCGTGCCCAGCAGTGGATTCGACGCCATGCCCTTGTCCACTCCTATGGCGGCCCATGCGAGGGCCCGATTGAGTCGATCGTCGGGAGTAACCACCTCTACGCTCCGTTCGAGGAGCGAGCGGTAATAACTGACGTTTTTTTCGTACAGAGAAGGAATATCGTCCAGAATCTGACGATACGTCTCGAGCGCATTATCTCTTCCGGATACACCTCCTGTTACGACTATCGGATAATAGACCCGCCGGGCCGTCTCCGGATCCGTGTCGATGATGAACCGGTTTGGAAGATCCTTCGGCTCTTCCTGGTACGGCATGACCGAGTTGTCACGGCCGTCCGGAGCTCCGATAATGCCGACATATCGACCGCTGTCTTCCGCTATCGTGTAGATACGGTTCGAGGCGTCCCAGCCCAGGCCTCCCGTCATCAGACCCGCGGGCCACATCAATCTGAGATCAGGCCGGAAAGAAGCGGTGATGCGCAACGGACGAACCGAGTCGACATCGAGCAGCATGACGATAGCCGGCTCGTCTACGGGCGCAAACAGGATCAGTTTGACCGTGAACGCCGCGTGACGGTAGGTAAGAGTAGTCGCCTCAGGGCGAACTTCGATGGTGGACAATAGATCGACGCCGGTGAATTCACCCGGATAGTCTTCGAGCTGGAAGGCGAGCTGGAAGTCGCTGAAGATCTTC
Organism: Bacteroidota bacterium; assembly: GCA_022571135.1. GTDB lineage: Bacteria > Bacteroidota > Rhodothermia > Rhodothermales > UBA10348 > JACZYK01. Next base: position 2,285 of record JACZYK010000146.1, on the reverse strand, counting down.
AGCGGATATATCCAGGCCTCGAATGCTCTTTGTTCAAATCCGAAAATAGCCGATCGCTTTCCCACGACGTCGAAGAAAGCCCCCACGCGAGTCGGGCCTGATAGCTCCAGGCCGCTTCCAGCCATCTCAAATCGCTCCGTGACAACGCTCTGGGAATACGCCGGGGCCGGATCGAAAGCGATCAAAAGAGACGCCAAAACGCCAAAGCGCTTTAGAAGGGTGACCGCGTAGTCCATTGATGTTCTTCGGAATGGGTTTACTGATTTATTTTCACACGACGGCCCGGCCGATTTAAATCGGCCGGGCCGTTCGCCTTGAAAGCCTCGATCATGATTTCGCTATCGGATCCCTAGTAACCCGGATTCTGCGTCATATTCGGGTTGGAATCTAGCTGAACCTGCGGGATCGGGAATACGACACGGTAGGGATCCGTGATCGTCTTGAACTCCCAGGTGCCCGAAAACGTGCCGGCCCGCACCATGTCCTGCCGACGCTTCGCTTCAAAGGCCAGTTCGCGGACACGCTCGTCCATGATCATGTCGCGGAAACTATCCTGCGTGAAGTTTCCGGCCTGGTAGGGCACGTAGTCGGCCGGATCGAATGCGCGCTCGCGCAACTGATTGACCAGACCAACGGCTGCGGCGGACGGTCCGCCCAGTTCGTTCATGGCCTCGGCTTTAATGAGCAACATTTCCGCCAGTCTGAAAAACGGATAGTCGTTCCCGTGGTCGCCGCCCGAAGCGTTGACGTCGACCTGGAATTTCAGCGGCCGGATGCCTTCTGACTCCGTCGCATCTTCGATGTTACCGAAGGTCGGTACGAAGATGAGCGGATTACCCGGGCGGTCGGTCACATCTTCCCCGGTTAGGAAGTTTATCTGCTGTCCCGCCAGGAAAATCCCCCGCCGCTTGTCCTTAGCGTCGAACTTGTTATAGATCGATGCGATCGTGGAAAAACCGTTCCAAGGAGACGGCGTGAACTGATTGTAGTGGAGCGGCCTCATCTGGTGGGTCATACCCAAGCCCGGAGCCGCCAGGTGCGCGACCACAAAAATCAATTCCGGCGAGCTTGAGTTCGTCGGGGAGAAATTGTCGAAGAACGACGAGGCGAGGCTGTACTGCCCGGAGTTGATGACCTTGTCAACGGCGCCGATCGCGTCCTGCCACTGCCCGGGGGCTCTCGATATACCACTGGCGGTCAGCGTACCGCGGAAGATTTCCGCATTCACATACATGTTGGCCAGCAGGGCATTGGCGGAGCCGCTCGTAACACGCCCGTAACTGGAGCCCGGTTGGGAGGCGGGCAGGTTGCTGGCTGCAAACAGCAATTCTGCCTCGATGAAGTCGAAGACCTCAGAGCGCGTATTGTTCGGTGGAGGATTCTCTGCATCAACGATGCCTTCGACGATAGGAACACGGCCGAAGAAATCCATCAGCGTGTAATAGTACCACGCCCGGAGGAACCGGATCTCAGCCAGCAGCTCGTTGTTGTCGGAATCTACCAGGACACCGATCAGGCCGTTCGCCCGGGCAATGCCCGTAAAGGCATCGTTCCAGGCTCCGTTAAGATCGGTAAGACCGGCATCCCACGAATGGCGGTGGATGGCCAACCAGCGCCCGCCGTCGAACCAGTCGGAGCCGCGCGTCGGCACCACCGTTTCGTCGGAGGAGATCTGACTCAGGTTATGCCAGTTCCACATCAGCGCTCGAAGCTGAGAGTAGATCGGCGCGAGTCCGGCTAGGATCTCCGCGTCGGTTTGATAAAATTCTTCCGGCGTCACGATGCCGAAGGTGTCCTCATCCAGGTCCGTGCATGATTGCAGAACGAATCCCAGTGGCGCAACAATGAGTGCCGCCACAATTGCGAGCAACCAAGTCGGTCGTTTCATTGTCTTTTTCATGGCTCAAGGCTTTTAGCTTTCAAAAAATCGTTGTAGTCGATCCGACGGCAGGCCGCCGGACGCAGATATATTATCGTTAAAATCCCAGGCTGACGCCGAGCGTCACGGTCCTCGGTCGTGGATAGTTCGTGTAATCGATGCCAATTGTTGCCAGTCCGGCACTCGTATTGACCTCCGGATCATAGCCTTCGTACCCGGTGATCACGAACAGGTTCTGGACCGAAAGATATACACGAGCCCTGCGGCCATACTGGGTCAGCCGCGTCGCATCAAACTCGTAACCGATCGTAATATTGTCGAATCGAAGGAAGGAACCGTCCTCGATATACCGACTCGAGAATTTCGCCGGCTCAGTCAGAATCGTTCCGTCGTCCAGGGCCGAAGC
>JACZYK010000145.1 GCA_022571135.1 Bacteroidota bacterium | reverse complement strand
TTTCCTGGTCACAGCTTACAACCTGAAACTCAAACAGGTACCGCTTCTGGGAAATATATCGATCGGAATTCTGACGGCTTTCGCCCTCCTTTTCGGCTCCCTGTCGGTTCATGTCAATTCGTTTGTGCTGGCCGCCATGGTCTTCGCATTTCTTACTACTCTTGCCAGAGAGATCGTGAAGGACATGGAAGACGTTATCGGGGACGCCTCTGCAGACGTGCGCACGCTTCCCCTCTCCTCGGGCATTTTGTCGGCTAGATACCTGTCGGTGACGATCGTTTGTCTTACGATTGTCCTGACTCCAATTCCTTTTCTCGTTCTGGATTTTTCCGGCCTGTACCTTCTGACGGTCCTCCTTGCCAATGCGGTACTTCTAAGGACGCTGATGCTCCTCTTTGCGGAGCAAATCGACGCCGGCGCCGTTAGCGGAACCCTCAAATGGGCTATGGTTCTGGGCATGATTGCCCTTCTTACAGCGGGATCTCCGCCCGGTTGAGCCTAACCGAATCTCGACGTGAATGTGGATCTGTCGATATTAGCAACCAGGGCGCAGGAGGGCGATGAAAAATCTCTCTCTCTGCTGCTGCAGAAGCTTGAGCCGATTTTCAGGGGTTTTTTCGTCAAGCGGATCGGCTCGCGCATAGAGATCGATGATCTGATCCAGAATACGCTGATCAGGGTTCACAAAGGACTCTCGGACCTGAAAGATCCGGCGCGGCTGAAAGGCTTTGCGATGAAGGCTGCACTGTTCGAACTGCAGGACTTCTACCGCGGTCGCTATACGGCAAAAGAGTCGCTTTTCGACGCGTTCTCACGGTCGGAGGGACACGCGACGCTCACGAACGTGGGCGCTGTCATAGATGTGGAACGGGCGCTACAACGATTGTCACCGCGTGCCCGTAAAATCATAGAATTAAGAGAGTACGGCTACCGATATGAGGAAATCGCGGAGATAATCGGAAGTACCGAAGCGGCCATCAAAATGCAGGTCAAGCGTGCCTTCGACACCCTGCGGGAGATCCTCGCAGCTCTCCTGCTGTGGTTCAGTTGATCGACCGGAGGATACTAATGATAAAGAGACCCTGTTACCTTCTTGCCCGCCAATGCGGCTATTATCACACGGCGCGCGATGCGCACCCACGAGCGACACCTGTCGTCCCGGGGGCAATTCTGAACGTTTTGAGAAAGACATCGGAGGATGAAGAGTTCGATCTGCGTATCGGAGCCTGATTGACCGAATGCGACCTTCCATCGATCATATTCTATTTCAGGATTCCTGGACCGAGGAGGACCTGACCGTCCTTCGGCGAGCCTGCGCAGAGGATGCCGAACTGGCCCGCCTCGTTTCGCAGTGGAGCACCCTTACCGCACATCTGAGGGAATCGATAGATGAGTACATGCCCGAGCCCGATGCGCTCGTGCTGTTCGCGCTTTCACGAGCCGGATATTCCTCGGAACTGACGGATGCGGAAATTGCCAGGCTTCATGCTACGGAGAGCGGAATGTCGGAAATACTGAAAAGGCATCCGTCGGTCGAGGTCATTCTGAAGAGAATCGAGCTTGATGCCAAGCATTTCGACCTGCTCTGGTCAGAGGTTGAGAGATCCAGAGATTTGCGACGTGCGGATAGCCCTCGCCGTCTTCGATTCATTACCTCACGCATGTCCCGCATAGGGTGGAGCATGGCAGCTGCGCTCGCCATCACGATCTTCGCCCTGGTCGTGTCCCGACCGGATCAGCAGACGATACGGACTGCAGAGGGTGAAAACAGGATGATCGAGCTTGCAGATGGCTCTCTGGTGCGAATGATGGAGAATTCATCCCTCACATTCGTTTCCGATTCTGATCAATTCGATCGTCACGTCGAGTTGACCGGCAGCGCTTACTTTGATGTATCCGAGGGTTCATCCGAGTTCAGAGTAGAGACGGAAAATGCTGTCACAAGAGTCCTCGGTACACAATTCGGCGTGGTCGCCGAAAAAGCCCTGACCGAAGTCACTCTGGTCGGCGGATCGGTTTCCCTGGAATCCCTCGGGCGCCCGTCCGATCGGGTCGTGCTTGAACCCGGACAGACCAGTCGAGTGAGAGGTGATCAATTTCCCTCCAGACCAGAATCTGTCGTCCTGGCCGACGCCCTCGCGTGGGCACGCCTTTTCATTTTCCGCGACAGCGCGCTGAGCGACATCGTAGAGAGCCTCTCGAAAAGTTTCGATGTTACCATTATGCTTGAACCGGCGCTCTCGGACGAAGTGCTGACCGGTACTTTCTATGCTGACCAGGGCATTCAGGAGATCCTCGAAGTGATCGCCGATGCGTTCGGTATCCATTTGGAAGCAGATACCGGATCGGGAACCTATAGACTTCGCTACTGATTCCGGATCGAAGCGGCGGAACGCAACTCTCCAACGTGTCTATAAGCCTCCGGTATTTCGGCATTCGCGCCGGCACGCAGTCGCATGTCGCGGCGACTCTTTCAGTCATTTAATCCGACACCGAGATTCGGATTGTGTTCAATAAAATCATTCCGGCGGTCCTAGTTCTTTGCTGCCTGGCACCTCGAAGCGACGTGTTCGGGCAGGAGCTGCAGTTTCGTTTCGAGGAAACGCCTCTCTCGGTTGCTCTCGTACGATTCATGAGACAGTCAGGAGTCGACGTCGTATATGCCCAACGACTCGTTCGCACCGAGAGTACGTCCTGCGTTTATCGTGGCAATTCCCCACTCGAAGCGCTGGAGTGTATCGTACGTGAAGCCGATATACGGATTCGCCAGGCCGGCGACACCCAGTTCGTTCTGGTGCCGGTTTTGGAGAACGATGATTCCGGAGAGATTATCTACCGCGGCATTATTTCGGGATACGTGGTCGACGTGGAAACCGGGGAATCACTAAACGGAGCACATGTCCTGATACCCGGCCTTCGAGCGACCGCCATCACCAACGAGGCGGGATATTTCGCCTTTCCTGGAGTACCACTCGGTCGATATAGAGCTCGAATCTCGTACATCGGATTTCATTCACAGCACACCACGTTCGACGTTATCAGTTCTCCGGTCTCCGTTTCCCTGTCGCCCACAACGTTCGAAGTCGATGGCATCGTCGTCGAAGAATCGGCCTCAAACCGAGCAGATCTAACCGTCATACCCGGTTTGCTGTCCGTACCGATGCGCCGACTCGAAGAGTTACCGGGTTCGTTTGGTGGAAGCGATGTGTTCGAGGTACTCCGGTGGATGCCTGGCATTCAGCGGGCGGGAGAGGCCACGGGGGGACTCATCGTGCGCGGCAGTGGTTCCGATCAAAACCTGTATTTACTGGACGGAGCGCCCATTTACCACCCGTGGCATGCCTTCAGTCTGATATCCACGTTTCAGACGGAAACGCTCAAGGACGTAAAATTATATCGGGGATCGTTTCCGGCCGAATACGGGGGCCGGCTATCTGCCGTTTTGGATGCGGAACTCAGGGACGGCAGCCGGGCGAATCCCGGAATGTTCGCCTCCATCAATCCTCTGAACGCCCGATTTATAATCGAGAGTCCCATCGGACCGAAAAGCTCTTTCATGCTGTCGGGCCGTCGCTCGTATATCGATAAACTGATCGGCAAAAAGCATCCAGTCCAGGACGATCTGGGCCGTCGAGATACGCTGCGCACCGGTTACTATTTTTACGACTGGAGTGCCAAGGTCTCCTTCAGGCCGACCACCAACAGTCGCCTGTCCGTCTCGTATTACTCCGGTCGCGATATTCTGGACCTGAGGCTCCCGTTCGATTTATCGCTCGATTTCTCGTCATGGCTACGCCCCGCCGACCTGTTCTTCGAGGTCGATCAGGCCTGGGGTAACACCCTGTACAGCGTCCGATATCAGTATCTGGCCTCCGATCGCCTGTTTTTAACGGGAACGGCCTACAGCTCGGTCTATGACGCCCGCGAAGCCGCATTCATCCATCCAACTCGATCGTCATCGGTTAATTCGGACTACTCGGTTCGACTAAATGACGTTGGCTTCAAGGTAGATGCCGACATCTTCGCGTCACTGTCTCATCAGTTACGAACGGGCTTCGTTCTCGTCGACCACCGGTTTCGCTCCAGTATCGATGCCCTCGTTACGTACGGTCCGAATCTGGAAGAGACGCTCGTAGAGAGAGAAAAAGTTCGCGCCATCGAGTATGCGGTATATGTCCAGGATCACTGGCGTCCGACCGCGGACCTGCAAATACTTGCGGGAACGCGGCTCAGCTACTTCGGGAGCGGCAGGTATCTTCGTCTGAGTCCGAGGTTCACCTTCCAGTATTCAATCGACCCGTCGCTCCTCGTCCTGAGGGGCTCACTCACGACACAGGTCCAGTATCTGCAGAAAATCAGGGATCGGTTTTCATTTCTGTACGACCTCGTATCGAGCCGCTGGGTCCCGTCCAGCGCCGACGTCATCCCTTCGAGGAGCGTACAGTATTCCGTCGGGGCGGAGTCACGACCGGAATCGTGGATCAGAGTGACCGCTGACGCCTACTATCGAAGAGGGCGCAACATTCTTCTTCCCCGCGACGAGTTTCAATCCAAGAGCGGACTACTGGGTCCTGGAATCGAAGTCAGTACGCTTCTGGGCCAGTACACTCCCGGCCAGGAGCGTTCCTTCGGTATTGAAGTCGAAGCGGATCTGTCTCTGTCCGCATGGAAAATTCTGTTTGCCTATACCGGAAGCAGATCCCAGAGCCGGACACCTGATCTGAGCGATCACTCCTATCGAGCAAGTCGATTTGACGTCCCGCGATCGTCCTCCCTGGTCGGCCGGCGCGTTTGGAACAACTGGGAGTCAACGCTCTCGATCATCTGGCGATCGGGTCATCCGATTACCGTACCGGTCTCCAGATACGCTCTGAGAGATCCCGTATCGGGCGAAGACACCTTCTTCTTCAATCGACCGCAAATAAACAACGGCCGACTGCCGCCTTACTTCCGAGTTGATCTCGGTGGTGGATATCAATTCCAATGGCTCCGCGCCCGTTGGAAAGTACGGCTACATCTGTATAATCTACTCAACCGGCGAAATGTGATCGGCAGATCGTTTGATCCGGCCGTGGAAGACTTCTCCCCGAAGGACAGACTGGGTCTGCCGTTTCTTCCCCTGTTCGAAATCCAGATGGAGTTGTGAGAGTGAGGACTACCGTCATATTGTCCCTCGTTCTGGTTTGCTCTACCGCCTGTGATACCGTGCAACCGTCACGCGAAGGAATACTCGTGGTCGAGGCGTTTTTGGATGCGGGGAGGCCGTTGCCGGCAGTACGGGTAAGTCGGACTCAGACCCTCTCCGCCCCGCTTACCCGGGAAGAAGGCGCCGTATCCGACGCCCTGGTCGAGCTCATTCTTTCGGGACAAACCATCGATTATAAAGCGGTACCCGATACAGCCGGCCTCTACAGGCCCGATCCGCTTGCAGCCCTGCAGACCGTTCCACCTCTGGCTACGTTCCTCCTGCGCGTACAATCCGACTCGGATCGGGCGACAGTGACCGGTCGAATACCGTCTCGCATAACCATAGAAAACGTCATTATCTCGGTCCCGGAAGAGGCGATCGAAGCCATTCTTGTCGATACACTGGATATCGGACTGGATTCGCTCAACCTTGGACTGGATGCCCAGGAAGGACTCATATACCCGGTTCAGGTATCTGTCGAATGGATGAGCCCCTCACCCGAGCTCGGCGGCCAGGAAGAGTATTGGATCGAAACCCGGCTGGATCCGGTCACCGATTTCTCTTCATCGATCATCGATTTCTTCCTCCTGCCGGATCAGATTTTACCGGAATCAACGGTCGATGTCGATTTCAACGGTATGCTCATATGGACGGGTGTGTACGCCGTGCCGGTTGAAACGGCCGACCAACCCTTTCCCGAGCACGACCTCAAAATCAGTATCCTGAGGAGCGACCGGTTTTTCGCTCGCTATGCCGCTAGCAGAAACGATCCGGCGCAACGGGAACCGCTATCCAATGTCTCGGGGGGAATCGGAATCGTCTCCGGGATATCAATTGACTCCGTTCGTGTCATTGTCAAGTGACCACCGATGTACGCGTCCAACTCGATATGGAGACAGTCGACATACTCCCCTCGCCCGGAATCATCTCTGACGTCGAGGCACAGAAAAAATCACCTGATCGATGTAGCGTCTTCATCGAGGGTGAATTTGCGTTCTGTATTCATGCAGACCTGGTCGTCTCGGAGGGTCTGTTCAAAGGCAGACGCCTGGATCAGGACGCCCTGATTCGTCTGCTCGAGGAAGATGCATTTCTTCGTGCTCGGGAAAAGGCGTACCAGTTTCTTTCCTATCGGCCCCGGAGCGAGCACGAGATACGAAATCGGTTGAAACAAAAAGGATTCGGTCCGCTCTGTGTAGACCGGGTGATCGCTAGACTCCGAGAACTGGGCTTAATTGACGACCTTCAGTTTGCAGCCTCGTTTGCGGCGGCTCGCATTCGGTCGAAAGGGTTCGGTCCATCCCGAATCCGAAGTGAACTGCGTGCAAAGGGGATCTCTTCCGAGATCATCGAGAAAACGGTCGAAGACGCATTCGCCGGCGTGACGCTGGACGACCTTGCCTTTCAGACCGCCGAAAAGATCAGGCCCCGACTGGAACGGGAGTCGGATCCACGGAGAAGGAGGAAGAAGCTCGAGGACTATCTGAAGCGCAGGGGCTTCT
>JACZYK010000144.1 GCA_022571135.1 Bacteroidota bacterium | reverse complement strand
CTATCGATAGTTGTCCTGGAGATGGTCGGGGGCTTCAATTTCGTTGACATAATTTCATTAGTGTCTTTCGGTGTCTTCCTCGGACTCCCGATTGCTTTAATATGGGGGATGCGAGCCGTTAGCCGACGGGCAAAATCCGATATTCAGGTCGTCGAAGTGCTCAGCTGGTCCTGGACGCGGGCACGAAGGTATGCGTACCGGGGGCTCAAGGCTGGTCTATTGTTTGCCATCTTTGTCCTAGCCACCACGTTCATCTCACTGACTCTTAAAGGGTCGTTGGACCGGGGTCTCATGGGTCTCGCCGAAATCGTGCGAGCAACCGTCGGATTCGGCTTATTGTTCGGAATCATCGGTTCTGTCTTCGGTGGTCTTACGGGGTCACGGATAGAAACCAGAACGAGCCCGAACCGAGGTATTTTCCTCTCGCTAAGAAATGGTCTAAGAGGAGGCCTGGTTGCTGGTCTGGCGATAGGAATCATCGCCGGAATAGTTGAATTATTCCCTCAAGAATATCCAGGGATGCCACCGGATCCGACTCCAATCCTGGACGCACTTGATAAATTGTGGAAAGCCGGACTCGGAGCGGGAATGCTGGGATTCCTCTGGTTCGGTGGACTCGACTTTATCCAGCACTATGTCCTCCGAATCATTCTGATAGTGAAAAACCGGATTCCCCGGCGTCTGGTATCCTTCATGAACCACGCGACTTCACTCATTTTTCTGCGTCGAGTCGGCGGCGGATACATGTTCATTCATCGATTGATACTCGAACATTTCGCGGAGATGGCCGAGGATGAACTTGTAGCGTCGAATCGGTCGCAGGGATTGTGATTGTCCTCGTCGTTGTCGCCATCGTGCTTCTGCCCTTTTCGAGAGAACGGGCGGAATAGCCTTTCAGCGGTCCAAGAAGCGATGCGCGGGAAGATCCGAGAACTTCCTGCGATTCCTCAGGAAGTAGTCGATGACGATACTGCCTCTGTAATTCGGCAGGATGGGTGGATCGTCGGAGGCAGGGGTTTCATCGCTTGAATAGGAACTCCGCAACACGTGCGCGCCGGCGTACGCGCGCACGATGGCCCAGGCCTCTCCCGGGCGCAGAAGGACGATAGATCTGAGCGCGGTAACGGCATCCAGAAGGACCCTTACCGCCAGAATCCTCCGAAACGTTCGCGGCGGAAGATTCTTGAAAAGCATCAGGAGATTGTTTCTGTAGTTGAGAAACATTTTCTGGGCCGAGCCCTCAGCGAGCGAGGCCCCTCCGATATGAAAGACCCGGCTCTCCGGTTCCACAACGATCCGGTATCCTTTACGCTTCAGGCGCCAGCACAGGTCGATCTCTTCCATGTGCATAACGAAACGCTCATCCAGACCTCCGACCTCGTCGAACAGATCCTTCCTGAGCATCACCGCCGCTCCGGTCGCCCAGAAAATGTCGATCGCGTCGTCGTACTGCCCCCGGTCTTCCTCCAGATTGAAGAAGATTCGACCGCGCGTGAACGGGAATCCGAATCGATCCATGAATCCACCCGAGCCGCCGGCATACTCGAACTTCGATCGGTCGTCAAACTGGAGGAGTTTGGGCTGAACCCCTGCGATCCGTTCATCCGATTCCATGCGATAGACGAGGGGTCGCAGCCACGGAGGTGGAACTTCTACATCGTTGTTCAGAAGCACCACATACTTCCCGGTCGCGTGACGAACGGCCTCATTGTTTCCCCTGCAGAAGGCCCAGTTCTGCGGATGTTTCACGATCCGTACGGACGGGAAATTCTCTGCGATCCACTCCGGCGTTCCGTCATCGGAGGCGTTGTCAGCAAACAGGATTTCGAAGTCCGGATAGTCGGAGGCGACCACGCTCGGAAGACACGCCTTCACCGTTTCGAGCGCGTTCCAGGACACGATCACGATGGATACACGCGGAGCAGGAGTGATCTGTGACTGCATGGAAGGATGGTTCGTTGCGGTGCGTGTTTGGGTAAATCAACTCAGCCTGAACGAACGCCGATGATAGGGCGACGGACCGTGCTTTACCAGAGCCCGGTAGTGATCGGCGGTCGGATACCCGACATTACTCGCCCAGCCGTACATCGGAAACTCCTCGTGCAACCCAGCCATGAGTCTGTCCCGGACGGTTTTTGCGACGATGGATGCAGCGGCGATGGTGTGGCTAATGGCGTCTCCCTTGACAACAGTTCTTACGGGCCACTCAGGATTCGGGAAATGGGTGTTACCGTCGATCAGCACGAAGTCGGGTTCCTTCGAAAGCGAGCAGACGGCCCGGCGCATGGCCTCCATGGCCGCCCACAGAATATTCAATTTATCTATCTCGGCCGCCGTACACGATCCGATTCCTACGGCTGTCGCCTGCTGCCGTATCATATCGGCCAATCGATCTCGTTCAGCTCTCGACAGTGCTTTCGAGTCCCTCACGTCTTCGATGATTATGTTGCGTGGAAAAATGACCGCCGCCGCTACAACAGGTCCTGCGAGACAGCCGCGGCCGGCCTCGTCTACTCCGGCGATCGATGTGATGCCACGATTCCAGAGGCGGCGCTCTATATCGAGCCCGGGACGCCCCTTGAGTCCCTGCCAATCCTCGGGCGGAAGCAGTTCCAGCGACGCGTCAGGCTTCATTGAACTGATCGGGGAGATCGTTTTCATATAACACAACGTCTCCATCCTGGAGGTATGTTTCGAGGAATCGCTGGGCCTCGTAAAGCGATTTCACGACGCGAATCTGGAACTCGGGATAGCCCGTCGAGCGGAGCCCGTCGACAATCGGTTTCGTCTGGCGCTCTCCCACCAGAATGGCCATGTCCGTGCTCTCGGCGATAAGGGTGCCCAGGTTCCAGTTTTCGTCGTGTTGCCTCTCTCCGAGTTCGATCATGCCCGGAGTGACGATCACCCGGCGGCCCGTATCGAAATGGCCGAGGATGTCGAGCGCATTGCGAGCGCCGACAGGGTTGCTGTTGAACGCATCGTCGATGATCGTTACGGCTCCCGAGCGTTTTATCTCCAGTCGATGGGGAATGGGTCTGAGGCGAGCGATCGCCCGTCTCATCTGTCTGAGTCGCAAGCCGTAGATTCTGCCGACCGCGATGGCCATGAGGATGTTGGTCACATTGTGAAGACCCACCAGCGAGGTATTGAAGCTGCACGTGTCGCCGGTCTCGTCCGTAACCGAAAAAGCCGCCCCCTCGGGTCCATAGGAGATGTCGCCGGCTGTAATATCTGCGCCCGATGATTCGTCCGTAGATACGAACCAGGCCATTGCATCGAAGCCGTTTGCCATGGCCCGAACGCGTTCGTCGTCTGCGTTGAGTACCGCATGCCCTCCCGGCTTCAGAAATGATAGGATAGATGCCTTCTCTTTTTCGATCGCATCCACCGAACCCATAGTTTCGAGATGGGAGAGGCCTACGGAAGTGATCAACGCGATGTTCGGGCGGACGATCCGGCACAGTTTGGCGATGTCACCAGGATGTCTGATGCCCATCTCGAGAATGAGCTTTCGATGGCCCTCGGTGAGATCGTTATTGATCACCTTGCAGATCCCCATCGGGGTATTGTAGGATCCCGGGGTTGCGAGAACCGCAAAGCGATGCGAGAGCACTTCGTCGATGACATTCTTGACGCTCGTTTTCCCGTACGAGCCCGTTATCGCGATCACATCGAGATCACTACGACCGGCGAGTCGGAGTCGGGCCTTTTTGCTGAACCCGTTCTGGATCCTGCGCTCAAACGGTCTCGCGATAAGCGACCCCAGAAGGACCGAAAAAGGGGCTCCGAGATCGGCAACGTAGAGTCCGGAGAGGAATAGGAAAACGTCGTCCCAGTCGGTCAGTGGATAGGCCAGAAGAACACCCGAAATCACCGGGATGAGTAGAAGCGTCGCGCATAATCCCAGCAGCCGCTTCAGCCGGTATGTTAAAACCAGCGGCTTCTTCGGTTTGTCCCTCCGATATCGCCTGGACGAGGCAAAAGTAGCCGCCCAGAGAAGCACGATCAAAACGAGCACGGGTCCGGGCAGGATCCTGCCCGCGATCATAAGGATGATCAGCCAGAGAGCACCCAGAATATGGGAAGTGCGGAATACGGCATCTTTCGCGTGGGCTTCGAGCCACTGCCGGAACAGCTTCGGCTTATAGCCCTGGAGTTGAAAGATGTGCAGGAAGAACCGGGTTCGCCGGGCGATCCGCCATCCGCAGAAAAGAGATGCTATGATCGCTGCAGCCGTCAAGATTCGGAGAGAAAGTGTTTTGTGGCAGCCAGGACAACATCCGGGCGATCCAGGTGGGCATAGTGTCCCGCCCCGTCGATCGTGAAGAGTCCGGCATCCGGGACAGATGATTCGATGATCTGCATCTGCTTGTCGCTTACCGTGTCGTCTCGCGATCCCCTGAGCAGTAGGACGGGTACGCGGACGAGGCCCAGCCTGTCCTCGAGATAGCAGTTCACGGTTTTGACGAAAGTGTCTCTCATTACGTCTTCCAGGTTCCGATAGTCCGAAGACCCCAGCATTTTCCAAACGAGGGAATGGCGCAACCAGTCGAGGCCGAATTCGCGCGCGCGTTTCGGGAGCACATTGAATGGTGTCTTCAGAACCGCCGCCAGACCCCGCCGAATATAGAATACCGATGTTCTTCGCCTCCGAACTCCCGAGGGACTGATGAGAATCAACTTCCGGAGATTCGGCGGTGGGGGAGACTCGGAAGCGAGATACAAAGCGATTCGGCCTCCATTGGAATGGGCGAATAAGGCGAAGGACCCCACACCAAGTTGATCCAGCAGTTGTCTGACGGCATCTACGTGCTCGCCTACTCCCCACGGCGACGCAGGGGGAGGGCTATTGCCGTGTCCCGGCAGATCGACGTTTATAACTCGATACGTGTCCGAGAGCGAGCCGGCCATCGGGCGCATGATCGCACGGCTGCTCCCCCAGCCGTGAAGAAGGAGTACGTGAAATCCTTCCTCCGGGCCGCTCAAGTCGTAAGCGAGTCTGGCGCGGTCACCGGCTATATCGACTTCGAGTATGTTGATGTGACGCGATACGCCGCTACGTTGCTGCAAGAGGAGAAACCATCTATATTGTCCGACGTTTCATCCGGAATGCCTTTCTTTCCGGCAATAGTTCCCGCCTGGTCGGGAGCAACTGGTCCCCGCGGTCGCGTTCTGATACACGGACGAAAGATAATCAACCCTTCGGTATTATCCCCGGCTCGCTGAGACCCAGAAGTTCGCTGCGACCGGCCGAAGAGAATGAATGTTCCGGGCTCTTTTGGAGGCAGCCATATATGTTATTCGATCTCGTACGGATTGCGGAGTCGCTTCCGCGTCCGTCTTCGGTGCCTATCAATCAATTTTTTACCTAGTATGGCAGAGAATACTTTTTCCGGAATCCTCGAACTGATCGGGGAAAAGAAATTTGGATTCATCCGCACGTTTCGGCACGATCTTCCAAAAGGGAAAAGCGATCCTTTCGTTTCCCCGCCACTGATCGGTAAGCACGGTCTGCGGGACGGCATTCTGATGGAAGGGACACTCAAACCCGGCCGGAAAGGGGATATGCAGGTTCATCACATCGAGAAAGTGATGGGCATTCCCCTGGAGACGTGGAAGAATACGCGCGATTTTGATTCCGGACACATCATATATCCGGACGAGAAACTGCAGATGGTGAGGGGTCCGTCCGACGTGACGATGCGCGTCGTGGACCTGGCCGCACCAATGGGAAAGGGTCAGCGCGCCCTGATCGTCGCTCCGCCCAGAACCGGCAAGACCTATATACTGAAGGACATCGCGGCGGCGCTTACCGAGAATCATCCCGAGGTCGAACTCGTCGCTCTTCTGGTGGACGAACGACCTGAAGAGGTAACGGATTTCAAGCGTTCCACGAGCGCCACCGTATTCGCATCGTCGAACGATCACGACGAGGATAACCACGTTCGTGTTGCCACGATCGCCCTCGAGTATGTCAAGCGTCTCGTCGAACTGGATCGCGACGTTGTGATGCTTCTCGATTCCCTCACGCGTCTCGGTAGGAATTTCAATCTCTACATGGGAGGCAGCGGTCGTACGCTCTCGGGGGGTCTGGATTCTCGTGCCATGCAAATTCCCAGGAAGATTTTTGGTGCGGCCCGCAATATCGAAGACGGTGGTTCGCTGACCATCATCGCAACCGCCCTGATAGAGACGGGCAGCCGGATGGACGAGGTGATCTTCGAGGAGTTCAAAGCGACCGGTAATTCAGAAATCGTGCTCGACCGAGAAATGGCGGACAAGCGGATTTATCCGGCCATCAATCTGCGAAAGAGCGGCACGAGAAACGAACAACTCCTGATTGGTGACAAGATCGACCAACACCAGCGACTTTTCCGTGCGCTGAATCCCCGGAGCCCGGTCGACGCAATGCAGGCGCTGCTGAGACACATGCAGCAGGCAGAAACGAACGACGAGCTGCTGGATTCACTTATCCCGGTTGTTTAGGGCTTAGTTACGGCGCAGAGCCGGCGGTGTCGTTGTCAGAGATTCACGACGCCATCGATGTCCGAAACACAACTCTCCAAGGCACACGAAGGTCGAATTGCCGCCTGGTCTCCCGACGAACGTCCCCGCGAAAGGCTGTGTAAATTCGGCGGTCGCATGCTGTCCGATGCGGAACTACTGGCCGCGATTCTGGGATCCGGAGCTGTAATGGGTCGGAAATCCATGTCGGCCGTCGGTATCGGAAGATTTCT
>JACZYK010000143.1 GCA_022571135.1 Bacteroidota bacterium | reverse complement strand
ACCGGGCGTCAGATCCCGGATGTTGCCAACCATGTTTTCCCACGTAGCTCCGCCGTCCCGGGTGAGTTGGACATTACCGTCGTCGGTGCCGACCCATAACACACCTTGCTCAAGCGGACTCGGGGCGATGGCCACGATCGTCGTGTAGTTCTCGGCCTGAGTCACGTCGTAGGTCAGGCCGCCGCTTTCGAGCTGTTTCTGCTTTTCCGGATCGTTCGTCGTCAGGTCGGAAGAGATCAAATCCCAGCTGCTCCCTTTATCCGTGCTTTTGTGCAAAAACTGGCTGCCGTAATAGATGGTTGCCACATCGAATGGATCCTGGGCGAAAGCCGCATTCCAGTTGAACCGGAGGACTTCGCCTTGAGGATGAAGCGGTTTGATGTATTTCGAGTTGCCCGAAAACTTGTCGTAACGTCTGAGACTTCCGCCCTGGCTCATCGCGTAGCCAAATCGGGAGTTTTCCGGATCGGGCGATACGTCGAAGCCGTCTCCGAAGGCCACTTCCTGCCAGTAACTGTTCCGGATGCCACCGGCTTTCCAGACGTACGCCGGACCGACCCAGGAGCCGTTGTCCTGCATCCCCCCCATCACGTTGTACGGATATTCCATATCCACATCGATGTGATAGAACTGCGCGACCGGAAGATTCTCGACGAACCGCCACGTTCTTCCCCGGTCCCGGGAGATGTTGAGACCACCGTCATTGCCCTCGATGATATAATTCTCGTTCGTCGGATCGATCCAGAAGGCGTGGTGGTCGGGATGGACCCCGGCCGGACCGTAACTCTGCATCAGCGATTCGAAACTGCGGCCTCCGTCGTCGCTGACGTTTACCCTGCCGGCTACATGGTAGACGCGATTTTCATTGGACGGGTCTACGAAGATGTCATTGTAATAGAAGGGCCGGTTGCTCACTTCGCGTTTGTCGTTGACCATCGTCCATCTGTCGCCGCCGTCGGTGGAGCGGTAGAGCGCATTCTTCTTCGACTCGACCAGCGCGTATGCAACGTCTGGATGGCTCTCTGAAAACGCAAGACCTATTCGTCCGAGTTCGCCCTTCGGAAGCCCGTCTTCGTCCGTCTGGTGCTTCCAGTTCCGGCCCCCGTCGTAGGTCACGTACAGCCCGGATCCTTCGCCACCCGACTTGAAGAACCATGGCCAGCGTCGAAATTCCCACATCGCCGCGATCAGGTGATCTGGATTCGACGGATCCATCACCATGTCCCCGATTCCCGATTTGACATTGACGAAGAGAACCTTCTCAAATGTCGCGCCACCGTCGGTGGTCTTGAAAACGCCTCTCTCTTCTGATTCTCCCCAGGCCGGCCCGAGAATCCCGATATAAGCTATGTCCGGATCGTTCGGGTGCAGCAGAATTCTGTGAATCGCGCGGGATTCATCGAATCCCAGATGCTTCCATGTCGTTCCTCCGTCGATCGTTTTGTAGAGGCCGTTGCCCGCCGACATACTGTTTCGCGGATTTCCCTCTCCCGTGCCTACCCAGACGACATCCGTGTTCGACTGGTTGATGGCGATAGCTCCGATCGAGTGCGCCGGCTCCTCGTCGAAAATCGGCTCCCAGTCAATGCCCCCGCTCGTCGAGCGCCAGAGACCTCCCGAGGCCGTACCGGCATAGATGATATCCGGATTGCTGTGAACGGCGTCGATGGCCGTGACTCGGCCACTCATTCCGGCCGGGCCTATATTTCGAGGCTTCATCGCTTCGAATTTTTCCATATCCAGTTGCTGGCCGATCGCCGTTTGAACATCTAACGCGAAAACGACGAGCGATAGTACAGCAAGCGTTACGACGCTCAGGCGGCTGAAGAAGCGGAGGGAGTTCATATGCCTTCTTTGTTCGATGTACGAATAAACCTGACCTTCGCTGGGCATTATCAGTCATAATGTACGTACGAGTTACAACCCGCGGACCGGACGTGAGCATTCGCTCTGGACGAGAGACGGCAAGTCGATCTCCGAGAACCGAATGAAGGGGCATATCGTCAGGCCGCGCCGCCTGTCAAAACGCAGGCACCGCAATGGCGATCATCGAGGTCAGCATCGGCTATGCAACTCTTATCCTCAGTTTTTCGGTCGGCCGACAGCTACCGGGACGAGGTAGACGACTACATCGGAAGGGCCCTGGAGCAGTTCACGACCGCTCGGGATAAGCTCGCTTCGATGGGCGACACCGAAGCCCCTGAAAAGGATCTCGGGAAAGAGACTCGCGGGCGGTAGACAGTCCGATTACGGCCGCCACGTGCCCTGCGCAACTTTCGGTAGGTAGTTTTCTAGCCCCTCGGGTTTCCACGCGATCGTCCGCTCCTGTTCAGCGCTCATGTAGGCTGTCATGAGTAGCTCCGTCACCTCCAACCCTGCGTGAAAATCCTCCCAGGGCTGTACGCCGTCGAGGAAGCACCGGATGAAGAACCGGTTCTCGCCCTCATAGCCGTACTCCGACGCTTCGTTGCCGACGAACGGCATCACGCCCTGCTCGGCGTTCTGTTTTTCGACGAGGTCCTCGCCCGCCTTTCCCGTCACACGCCGGCTGAAGAAGACCGTGCCGCCGGCATCGAGCGAGTTGAGCTGAAGAGAATATTCCGGACCCAGAAGCTCCGAACTCAGCCTGAGACCTGCTCCGACGAAGCTCCACGATGTCGTGGTCTCGGCGATGAGGGGCCGCCCGTCGGCATCCCGGTATTCGATCGTCGCCCGGGCGAAATCCTCGGACGGCTTGTTGGCATAGTCGACCTCTGGGCCGTACGTCTGGCGCAGGACATCGACGTACTCCGGGCGCGACCACTTCAAGCTTGCGATCTGGGCGGACACCTTGACGGGGGTGATGCTGTTGCGCGGTGCTCCGGGTTCGGTCAACAAAAAGCGTGCTACTTCAACGCTGTGACACATCATATCGTTGAGCACGCCTCCGCCCTGCATCTCTCCCTGCCAGAACCAGGAAGAATGGGGTCCGCTATGCTCTTCGGCAGCGCGAGCCAGATACGGCCGACCCGACAGCGCCGCGCCACGCTTCCAGACGAGATTCCGCCCCTTCTCGAGGCTGGGCGAGAAGAGCTGATCCTCCAGGTATCCATGCAGAATTCCGGCTTCCTCCACCAGTTCTACGACCCGCTTCGCCTCGGCGACGTTGCGGCCCAGAGGTTTCTCGCAGGCAACGCCGACGAGCTCTCCCTTTCCCGATTTCAGCGCAAGGACGATTTCCTCCATATTCTCGACCCGCACATGGTTCGGGCTGCAGATCCAGAGGCAATCAATCGCCGGATCCTCGATCATCTCGGTGATGCTGCCGTAGAGTGTCGCATCCCCCACCCGGCATTCCCTAACGAGGGCGGCCGCGGAGACCGCGCCTTCGGTATCCGGACTGTAAAGCCCGAGGATGTCGGCATCGCGGACGCCAATCCAGGATCGAATATGAAAACGGGCTATGAAACCGGTTCCAATGAAACCGACTCCGAGTCTTCGAGATCTGCGCATTTCGATTCAGGCGATGCGTTGAAAATGATAGGCAGCCAAGATAGCCACATGGCCGGGCCGAATAAAACCGCCGGCCCGCCCCTTTCGAATTGCCTCAGGGGGCGGCTCCTCGCGTCGCCTAAAATCCGAAGCGCGGATTGACGACGTTGTTGTAGATGGACCCGAAACTGTAATTGAATCCGAACGAGATGTTGAACTCGTAGGTCGTCGGAAGTCGTATCGTCTGAAGCAGAATTTCATCTTCAGACGCTTCCTCTTTTGGAAGGAAGAGTTGGTCGTGTATGAATTCGATGCTGCCACCGAAATTAACCGACAGGCCTCGGACCAGGCGCACGTTGATGCGACCATCCAGCTCGATGCTGTAGAAATCGAATCTAGATCCTTCGAAATCGGTTAAATAATTCCTTCCTTCGATTCCCGCATTCGCCGATCCCCAAGGCTGTCTGAAGTCCAGGCTGATGTCGAGACGCTGCTGGATGAGCTGCTCCCGGTTCTTTCCAAAGACGGTTATTTCCTCGTACTCTACGTTTTGATAGCCTAGTGTGTAGACCATCCGAATCTCCCTCTGATTCGACTCGGAATACGGGAATACATTGAACTCGATCGCCGAAGAGATAGATGCGTAGAGTTTGCGGTTCTGACGAGTCGAGGTATTTACGAAAAACGAGCCGCCTCCCGACCAGTGGTCGCCCAGACTCTTGACCAGGAGTGCCCAGATATTGCCGTCCTGCGTCGTGCTGATGATTACCTGATCGCCAACGTCGAAATTACTCTGCCGGTAATTGGCCCGGATGTTGAAGCGAAACTTCCAGTCTTCGGTGATCCGGCCGGCATTGAAGCTTCCGTTCATTCGTATGAAGTCACTCGACTCTTCCGCCTCGTAGGATCCGCTCATCCCGACGTTGAAAATCCACGAGTTCCACGGATCATCTTCCGGATTGGCCGTCCCGACCGCCCTTTCTGATTTGCCGCTGACGGATATGTCGAGTTGATCCGCAAGTCCGGTGCGCACGACGAAGCGATACAGTCCGTTCTCGATCCTACGCGTGAGTCCGGCTCGAGTCTCATCCTCGTGTCGGTAGAGCTGGACGCGAAGGTCAGCGCATCAGTGAGTGCCGAAAAATCTCCGAGGCCGATGAAAATGATCCGGTACTCGTTCCCTCCACTTCCCGTGCGCTCACTCGTTACAAGGACGTGAACGTCCGCGTCCTGCCTATCACGGACATAGTTGACGTACGAGATTTCCCGACGGACATAATCGAAGTCGCACTGGTTACAGTCGAGAAAGACATTCAGCGTCTCCGGCTTACCGTCCTGGGCGAGAGAGACCAGCGGGGTGAGTGCGCCCAGCACTACTACGAGCGCAGGCAACAAGCGGTGGACGGAACGCACGTTCGTAAAGCTTTAGACTTAGAAATCGAACCGTCAAGATACAGGAAAGCCCGGCCTTACGGGGCCAGGCTCCTGGTGGAGGACAAACCGCCTGAGGACAATCCTTGAATCGGATTGCCGCTCGCCCTGAATATCGGCCAGCGGCCCGACGCCTTAAACGAAAGCGTCCCTGATGGTCCATAGACGTCGCCGCCGCGTGGAGTATTCCGATTACGACCGTCAAACAGGATCCTGAACCTTCACAAAACGCGGACCACGTGGTAGGAACGCGGCAACTCGCGACGGAGAAATCTCCGCTCAGTCCCTACGGGGGCAACGCCGTAAAAGTTGAAGATGTCGGACCGCATTCGCCTGTTCTTTTTCACAGTGGGCGTTTGTGCATACGAAAGCGAATCTCGCTGGCTCTGCTATTGACCCGGAAAGCGATGGGGAAAACTTCGACGCGACGTGCGGCGTAGTAGGTGCCGCATACTATCGAAGCGGTTCGAGAAAATGAGGAGCGCCTTTCACGACAGCATATACGACCAGATCCTCCAGCACTTTCCAGGAGATATCCGATACGGCTCCGAGCACCTTAAAAGCATTGAAATGCCGAAGAACGTCGGGCATTTCCTGTCGCAGACTCTTGCACGGCGGGTCGAACTCGAGGCCGCCTCGCTCTATGGACTGACCTCCGAATGGTTCGACACTGAAAGCGAGGCCGTCCAGGTAGCCTTTCATGGATTCGTCCAGACCCTGTCCACCGCCGCTCATTTCCCGGCCAAGGAGTGGCCGCGTGCGCTTCGACAGGCCGTTGAATTCGTATTGGATTTCCTGATACGGCCCGTTCCCACCCTCGTCCATTTCGCCTTTGGAAACGACGCCGAAGGAGCAACCGCTTCAGATCTGCATCGACGGATCATGCTCGTCGCTGTGCGCTCAGTACGCCGACTGTGCCAACGTGCGTCAACGCGATGACTTGCGGGTCCCAAGGATGACTTAAGGATCGAGCGCCGGCAAACATCAGGATACAGCCAGCCAGCAGCATGCTCAGCGGCACCGTGAGAAAAAAGCTCGCGGGGATAGACAGATGTGGGGCTTGCTGCAGACTCAACCCCGGTGTGGTCATGCCAACCTGCATTTCTCACCGCGCCCTCTGTACGGCCAGTAATGCGCTATGGTCCGCTTCCTCGTGGACCCACCAACGAAGACTGCGCTCCTGTAGCAGGGGAAAGAGCGGGTGGGGGACCTGCGGCAGCCGGGCCAGGTAGGTTCCGTCCGAGTCGAGCCGGGACGCGGCCAGCAACACGCGTTGCATGGGTCCCGGTGCCTCGAGGTCTCGCAGGTCGGCAATAGCCGGCGTATCGGGGCCACGTACCTCGATGTCCCAGGAACCGGCTTGCCATTGGCGCCAACGGATCCAATAACCGCACAGCGCGAGTTCCCGAATGAGGGCATCCGGACGATGCTCGGCGAGCAGTTTTAAGACACCGTCGCTCGATAACGCCGCCAAGGCCTTGAGAACATTATCCGAAAGCTGCGCGCCGGCATTCTCCAATGCGCAAATGTTGAGGAATGCAAGGGGTTTGGGCACTAGTTCCGAAATTGTATTTGGGCTCATTATCTAAGTCGGTTCGAATATTTTCTGGTAGTTTTGCAGTTTTTGCCTGAGCTCGGCCCATTCGTCGGCCAGCACATTCTCGGCGATGGGATAGAGCATGCCTTCCTCTTTTATATTGTGCTGCTGCGACAGCATGAGCAGCGTATCGCCCTGATCGAACGCTGCCTCGGTATCGCCGTTATCGATGGCAAACCCGATCTGGTCAAGTAGTGCCCGCATCTGCTGGTGCTCCTGCCGCATTACGACAGTGGGACCACTTTGGTCCATGGCGCTCATCCCTTCGAAGGCGG
>JACZYK010000142.1 GCA_022571135.1 Bacteroidota bacterium | reverse complement strand
CAGCTGAGCGACCATCAGGATGGCGACCTGATCATCGATCGGCGTACCGAGCATGATGATGCGCTCTTTCAGAAGACGGCTGAAAATGTCGTAGGCCCGCTCGCCCCGGCTCGTCTGTTCGACGACCATCGGTACGAGGGTATTCATGGAGCTGTCCCGAAACGGACTGCTGTGGATTTCGGAGGGGAGCTTGTGCAGACTCTTGCTGAACTTTAGAAAGTCTTCGATCATGAATATCTACGTGCGTTGAAATGTGCGAACGTGTGGCCGCCTCTGCAACCGAAGCCGCAATAAGATGGTTCCGTTTTCGGACGCTTCGCAGGCGGCCCGCGCGAAGCCCTAAATTAAAGTTGTCACCATGTTGTCACAATCGGAATCGAGAATTCTGTTATGTAGTCCGCTCACGCGTCGTCGCCATTCTTTACGGCTTCCTGATACGCTTCCAGGCCCATCTCCTCTACCTCGACCTGCTCCGCGATCCAGGCAAAAACCTTCTCGGAGAGAAGCCGCTGATCCAGCTGCTCCATCATGTTGGGGACGGCCTGGTAATACTTCTTCATCGTCTCGGCCGGGAGACCGTCGTCAGCAGTGCGTTCGAAGAAGGCGTCGTGTTCCTCGTCGGTAAGTTTGAGCGAGCAGGTTTCGATGATATGGTCACGGATGAACATCCAGCGGGCCTGTCGCTCCGCTTCATCCCGCCGAATTTTGCGGAAATGCGCCTCATCGAAGTTCTGCGGGAGCTCTCCTCCACTCTGGGATTTGGCATCTCTGACATAGGCGTCCAGATACATCTCGATGACGGATTCCGGGATCTGGAAGTCATGCAGGTCAATAGCAGATGAGATGGCATCCGATTCGAAAAGCTCCGTCGCGCGTCTCTTCCAGCCCGCCTCGAGCTGTCGTCGGATCTCCGCTTGGAAGGCTTCGAGGTCTGAAAACTTGTCGTTCGAGATTTGTTCGATGAGTTCTTCGTCCAGTTCAGGGAGCTCGCGGCGCTTGACTTCCTTCAGCTCGATCTCGTACGTACGGTTCCCCTCCTCTCCTTCGGGAGCGGGAAGCGACACGGTGACGGATTCGCCGGCCTTTTTCCCGATGACCCCATCCTTTAGCTGGGGCAGTACGTTTTCGTCGCTCAGAAGAATCGACACGTCTTCCTGCTTTTTACCGACGAGGGGAGTGCCGCTTTCGCCATCCATACGCTGCATGTCCACGATGATGAACGACTCCCCGGTAATCGGACCGTCATCCGGGATCAACTCGGCGTGACGGGCGCGCATGGCGTCGATTTCCTTTTCAACTTCCTCAACGGTGACCTCGTGGATCAGGCGATTAATTTTCGTTTTCGACAGGTCCATCAGTTTGAATCGGGGCCGTATTCCAAATCGGACGACCGCCCGGAGATCGCCCTCGTATTCGTACGACAGATCGGTAATCGTCGGCTGCCCGAGAACCTCGTAGTCGTCCGCCTCGAGCACCCTCGTTTT
The DNA here is from genome assembly GCA_022571135.1 of Bacteroidota bacterium. Classification (GTDB taxonomy): domain Bacteria; phylum Bacteroidota; class Rhodothermia; order Rhodothermales; family UBA10348; genus JACZYK01. The sequence continues at coordinate 5,292 of JACZYK010000142.1, read as the reverse complement.
ATACGTTTTCTGGACCGTGTCCTCGGCGACGCCATAGGCAAGCGATTTGCCGTAGACCTTTTTAACCAGCGAAAGGGGGACGTGACCGGGACGGAAGCCCTTCATGGTCGTGCGTCCGCGCTGGGCACGAATCACCTTTTCCAGATCCTCCGACAGGTCATCGGCGGTGGCGGTGATCTCGAGGTCGAATTCGACGTCGCTTATTTTATTGATCTTCGTCTGCATGGTGCGAAAGGTTCTCGCGATGTGGATGATTGAGCGCGGGTTTCTACATGTCCTCAACGGGTGGAGACGATGGACGATCGCGCCGGTCGCCCACCAGACCGGCTCTCAACAGATTTCCCATGGTCAATGTTCGCGGAAACAGGACATTAATAGTCTGGTGGGTGTCGGTTTTCACACAATCCGAACAGCGAACAGGCTATTTCGGCCCGTCAGAAATCGAGCCCGATCGAAACGTAAGTACGCCGATCACCGAACGACCGCCCGTCGAAAGGCCAAGCAAAGTCCAGTCTTATCGGGTATCCCAGGAAGATGGTTCTGAGGCCGAATCCCGTACCGACCAGCAGATCGTCCAGTCGTCGCCGGCCGCTCTCGTCTTCTCTCGTGAAATTGAAGCGGGGATCCTCACCGCGCCCTCCCCAGACGCTGCCCGCGTCCACGAAGGCCTGCCCCTGGATATTATAGAGGGGCAGAATCGGAATAGGGCCGGGTAGAAGCGCTGCAACGAGTGGGAAGCGAAATTCGGCGTTGATCAGCCCGAAGTTCGACCCGTTTCGAGCATTGATATCATATCCGCGAAGAGGCATCATCGGAGTGGCAAACACGAAATCGGCGACGTCCGAGATCGGAAACCCATTTATTTCGTCGAAATTCCGGTTGATCCAGTTCTGAACGCCTGACGTGTAGAAGAGCTGCTTATTGGGTCCGAGCGACGTACCCATCGAGGCCCGAAGCGCAAATACATAGGCCCCGCGGCCAAGCGACGCATACGTTCGGGCGTCTCCGAGAAACGTAACGAATCTGATCTGTTCGTCGGTGAAACTCAGCGCGCTGCCCGATACGCTTACGGCGAGCCGACTTCCCGAAACGGGGTGCATAACACCGGGCGTCGTGGCGTCCCGCGTGAAGGTCAGGCGCGGAGTCAGGAGAGCCCGAGTGCGCGACGGCCTTGTGACGTCGGTGATATCCGCCTGATTCACGCCGATGACTGCCATTTCGATGTCTACTCTTCGGAACTTGTCCAGTGGATAGCTCGCTTCGAGGCTCGTTCCGTACTGCCTGTATCGATAGTATGTCGGTGTCGACCTCTGAAAGTCCGCTAGCAGTCGTGATACGTGGAACATCGAAAACGTCCAGTCTACTCGACGGGGCAGGTAATTGTATGAGATGATGTAATCGGAATTCCTCAGATCAATCAGCAAGTTTGTCGCGACGACAATTCGGTGATCCCCCAGCATATCACTGAACATCATCTGTGTCACTCCCTGGACGCCATACAGAGCATCGTAACCGGCTGCGCCATAGACGATATCCGGTGAAAAACGTAGTTTGTATCGCCTGGGGATGTAATTGCCGTTCGCGTCAAGCAACGTCCTGGAGAGCCGTTTTGCCGGGAGCGCGGCGAAAAGTGGAGACACATCGACCGAAGCTTTGTCAAATGCAGAAGAGAACCGGTAATCTCGAAAATCGACTCGCGAATCTCGGTAGAGCGAGTCGGATCCGACCGAGCCGAGATTGGACAGTAAAACCGGAGGATTGTCCTTTCCTGCGTCTCCAGGTGCCTTCGAGACGTCTTCACCGGACCCGTCTCTGGGTCGACGAGCTTGATCGATCAGAACGGCCAGCCGGTCAACATCAAAAGTCTGTTGTTTGAGACGCTCTCGTCCGCGAGCGAACCGGATGCCGTCCGACGCATCGCGAAGGAAAGGGTTGTTCCGGCGCAAGCGATCCCCGGCCAGCACGAGAGCGGGCGCATCAACCAGCTTGGACTGGGTGACCCGCTGAGCCCAGACGTTGGGCCTGAGATGCTGAAGCTCCTGGGTTCGAGCGAATGGAGTGCGCAGAATATAGATCGATGACGTGCCTTCCCTTAGACTTACGAGAGCGGCCCTTTGTCCGTCCGCCGACAGGGAAAGCTGGGTAACTCCGATGGTCAGGTCAGTCAGAGGACGAACGGTTTCGGTATCGAGGTCTTTCTCGAAGAGGTTGTACGTCCCGTTTCTATCCGAGATAAACAACACTTTTCTCCCATCCGGACCGAATTTTCCGCTCGTCTCGTCCCAATTTTCGTCTGACGTGACGCGCTGAACTCGATCGGAGCCGATCGTAAGGAGATAGAGATCTTGTTGCAGGTTGGCGCGATCGAACATCTGGAACGTCGTGGTTCGCGCCTGACCGACACTCAGATAATCGGCGCGATCGCTATGAAATATGAGAGAGCGTCCGTCCGGGCTCCAGGAAGGTTCATGATCGCTGAAGAGATCGTCTGTCAGATTTGTGACTCCCAGAGTGTTGATATTCAGGATATAAATATCGCTCTGCGATTCGCTCGCGCCTTCGAAGGCGATCCGATCCCCGTCGGGACTCCAGGCAAGCGTGAGGATCTGATTCACTTCCGAAACGGAGAACCGCTTTGTCTCACCCGTTACCACGTCGATGACAGCGATTACGTCGGAAGGACCGCTCTTCACGGCGACGGCTATATGGGTGCCTTCTGGATTCCAGCTGATTCCCGGGGTGAGTATCCGCAGGCTCTCGAACTCCGGTGAAGTCTGGCCTTCGACCAGGCGACGGATGATCTTGCCGTCGCTGGCGCTGGCCAGGTAGATATCGAAGAGTCCCTGGGTCGTTGTGATGAAGGCCAGCTTGTCGCCCAGTGGTGAGAGAGCCGGGCTGGTATTGTAAAATCCCTGCTCCCGCGTGATTATGGCGCGTGCGATGTCGTCAAGATCTTCTCTGGCCGCCACCTCAGGGAAATAAATCTCCTGCAGGGATTTCTGCCAGCGCTCCGAAAGTTGCTTTACACTCAGTCCGGTCGATCGCCGTATGCTTGCCTCCACCGAACGAGAAAGTCTGAGACGCTGGAGTATTTCTCCGATTTTTTCCTGTCCGTACTGCTCCGCGATGTAGTCCCAGACACTCTGTCCTCCTCGGTACGCGTAGTAACCTCTGAGGTAAGCGATGGGGGCCAGGTGATTCTCGAGAACCGCCTCGCGGATGTACATATCCGACTGGGAATCCCAGCCGAGTGCGGCATATTCCGCAAGGCCCTCATTGAACCAGGCCGGAATTCGAGTCCGGATATTGTTTTGAATGATGGCCTGCAGCGAACCGCCATAGAAAATGTCGTTGATGACCGCGTGTACCAGTTCATGGTGTATGACGCGCCTGAAATCCCTGTAATCCCCGGTGAACGGGATGGCGATTCGATTCTTGAACAGTTCGGTGACGCCCCCGATACCTTCGGAATAAGTAGGCAGATCGACGGCGTTTGTAACGGCGAAATCCCCGTGACTGAGATACACGATGAGCGGTATCGGTCTCGAGATTCGGTACTGAAATAGCCTGGAGATCTGGCCATAGGCCTCCTCGGCTGCTTTGGCCGTATAGTCTGCCAGATACTGCCCACCTTCGTAGAAATAGACGGTGAAATGCTCGGACTGAACATAAAACCAGTCCCGATCCTCGTAATGAACCTTATTTTTCCCAAACCGGAAGTACTGCGCGGACGCATCCGGAGGGGAGAATGCCGCGAGGATGGCCACAAGACCTATGCAGAGGCCGCGAATGGCGCACATTTGACTGTCAGGATTTACAGGAGAAAGCCCCCGGCTTCAGCCGAAGGAAGTTTGCCAAAGGGGCAAACACATGTTAAGCATGCCCAACGTGACAGGTTCCTGCGAAAGGGGGGCAAATCCGGGTTTCGAAACTGGAGACGAACCTCTCAGAACCGGCGATGCGTCAAGCGTAACGAATCCATTTGATCAGGTCCTTGATGCTGGCCTTCTTGCCGTACATGAGGATTCCCACGCGGTAGATTCTGGCGCTGATCCAGATTGACCCGAAGAACGAGCCGAGCAGTATCAGAAACGAGAGCCCAATTTCCCAGAATGGCAGATCCGTGACGGCGAATCGGACGACCATGGATATGGGCGAGGTGAGAGGAATCATCGAGAGCGCGATCGCCAGGGTTGAATTTGGGGCTTCTACGATGGTCTGGAGGAAGAGGATCGATAGTATGATCGGAAGCATTATGGGAAGCATGAGGCTCTGAGCATCCTGCTGCTGCTCGACCGACGAGCCGATGGCCGCAAAGAGACTCGCGTAGAGCAGGTATCCGACGAGGAAAAAGAGGACGAACCAGACGAAGACGAAAGGATCGATCGCAGGAATGCTGATATTCGCCGCTGCCAGCAGTTCATCCTGCGAAGCCGATGCCGGGAGGTTGAGGTTCGAAGGATCGAGAAACAACGTAATCAGGGTTCCGGAAAACAGCATTCCTGCCAGGATGAGGATCGCCCAGAAGGTCATCTGAACGAGACCCATGGCGCCGATACCGAGGACCTTTCCCATGAGCAGATCGAAGGGCCGGATCGACGAAATGATGATCTCGACAATTCGACTCGTCTTCTCCTCTATAACCCCCTGCATCACGACCGTTCCGTACGCGAACATAGAGATGTAGATCAGAAAGCCCATGATGAAGCCGATCACGGCGAAGGCGGCCGTATCGCCGGAGGTTTCCCCGGTCTCGGATAGCTTGATCATATCCACCGAGACCCTTGCGCTGAGGATATCGAAGACTTCCTGAGGCACGCGTTGCTCCAGCAGCCGAGCGTTGCGCACCGTTTGTCGCACCAGGTCGGTAAGCTTCCTCGAGAAAAACGAGAAGCCGCCACCCTCCCTCGAAAAGTACCTAGCCGCTCCCTCTCCCGAGATGATGTCAGCTTCCAGAAGGAGATACCCGTTATAGACGCCCATTACTACCGATGAGCGCACCGAGTCTTCCGACACGTTGGGCTGAACGAAACTTATCTGCTGGTCTTCATCATATAGATTGTCGAACAGGACGTTCGTCTCATCGAGAACGGCGATCATCTGCTCACCGCCCTCTATCGTGGATACGGACACCCATCCGACGATTCCGATAAACACGATAAGTGCCAGGGGTCCGAGCAGCGTCGTGAAAACAAACCAGCGCGTCTTCACGCGAAATATATTCAACCTCGCGCACCTCCGGCCTGGCTTCAAGCTGATACTGAAGCTGCAATATCTTTGCTTCCTCGGCAT
>JACZYK010000141.1 GCA_022571135.1 Bacteroidota bacterium | reverse complement strand
GGGCTGTTCCGAAGAAGGAGGGCGCTATCTGGGCCGCAACCGGTACTGGTGTTGCCCAGGGTCTATCCGTTGAACCGGCTGATCCTGGTTGATGGCCAAGATAGCCGGTCCGCTAAGACCCGAGCGTCCCGCTCCGGCTTGGAGGTGGCGGGCTCGGGTGCCTCGTAGCTGCGGTTTCGAATCGCCGTGGAGTTCTGATCCGACCAGATTCGCCGGAAGACCGTCTGCCTCCTGAATTCTCCCCCAGCGAAGGGAGCGATGAAGCCTGAATTCGGCTCCTACTGAAGTCGTCGATTTCTCCCCGGTAAACGTGAGGCTGGGTATCCAACCCACCTGCCATTGGTCCAGAAATGCCCTGAAAAGGACCGAAACGTCCGGGCGCGTCAAATACAGTGGAAGCGAGCGCTCCTCGCCCGGCGTGAAGCCCTCGGGCAGTCGAAGATAATCGGCCGATCTGAAGGTCCCGCCGAAATCGAAATAACCCTTTCCCTGAATCAAGAAAAGCACCTGATTCAGCCTCGTCCGGTCCGAAAGAGTCAGTTCGTGGTGCAGTTCCAGGTGGGGTTGATGGAAATCTTCAACGTCTCGGGTGAGCGCGCTGAAGTTATAGCGGCGGTCGATTACGGTCCCGAAAATATCCTCGATCGTTTCCTCATTGGCCGCCTTGGGAATGCCGGCGAACGCAAGCCCGTCCCTCTGCGGCCCTCCATACGCCTGCAGCGTAAGCGTAGAGCGGGCGCCGTAGCGCGTTACGCCTGCGAAGAAGCGCCAGAATTCGGTCCATGACCAGTCTCTGTATCCATCCGAGAGCAGCCTGCTTATTCGACCGAACAGCACATAACTCCCTTTCATAAGACCTGAATTCGCTTCAAACGAATAGCGGCGGGTATTGAACGCCCCTCCGCCTATCTCAGCCTTCGCGTAGGAATAGGGTCGGTAGGGCATCGCGCGGATGTTGACCGCTCCGCCTATCGCGGCCGGTCCGTATGTCGATGAGCCGGCGCCTCTTTGAATCTGAATGTCCTCCACTACGCCCTGGATATCGAAGAAATTGATCCAGAACACGTTGAACTCTTCCGGATCGTTCTGCGGAACGCCGTTTATCGAGATAGCCAGACGACGCTGACCGAAACCCCTCATGCGCATGGTCGAGTAACCGATTCCGTTCCCGTTTTCCGAGTGAAACGTGATGGACGGCTGGCGGGACAGTAGAACCGGCAGGTCCTTCATATCAGGCATCCGATCCAGTTCTTCAGCCGAAACATTGCTCACCGTAACCGGGTGCAGCCGTCGTTGAGTTCGGCGCGTGCTTACGATCACCTCCGATTGAGGAAGCGTTTTAGAATCGAGAACGATAGCCATACTCGAGCGGTCGTTAGCCCGCAGATCCACCGGCAAGGTCTCCGTCGAGAAACCCACGAAAGAGACAGAGAGGTCATAAACGCCAGGGAGAATACCGGAAATCTCAAAATGTCCCTGCTGGTCGGTCGCCTGTCCATAGCGCTGCAATCCACTCGTCGGTTTACGCAGCACGATCGACGCGCCGGCCAGAGCGGCGCCCTCGCCCGTCCTCACCGTCCCGGAGACGCGTCGTTGTCCCCAGGATGCCTGGCTCCCCGCAACCAGCGAAATCATAAAAACGAGTAGACACGTACGTAACCATCGCACTGAAAGAGTGATCATGATCATGGTATGCAATTGGGGCCTGTTAACGCTACCTGAAAGCGTCCTGCCGGTGGCCATTTTTTGTCCAGCAAGGCAGAAGACACTTTAGTGTAACAACGTTACATAAACGTCTGATAACGCCACTGGGTAAAAAATGGACCCGGCCCTTTGGGTAGCGCCTGTAAACGGGCTACTCTGCGTTGTTCATCGTTCATTTGATTTCACCAAAAGTCTCTCCTCACGCCTTGATTCGCACGTTTACAGGCGGCTACAGGACACTTTCAGGGAGTGTTAACAGGCCCTTAAAAAGCCGCCCCGAGGATCTGCGGAGCGGCGACCGGTGCCGAGCCGGAATTAAAACCGGTCACGACTGTCACGAGCTGGCTGTTTTCCTTCGCCGGAATAACCCGGATCAGGTTCGAAGGGTATTCTCTCAGCCCGGTTCGTGACGCGGGCACCCCCAACAGATCGAAAGAGGAATGTCAAGGTTCGTAATCGTGCGGGTATACCCGGTCTTCGCGATTCGGTTCTCGATAATTACGCTGTAGCTGAGAACCGCCATGCTCAGGCATTGCTTCCTCTCTTTTCAAATCGGTTCCATGCAAAGACGAGGGCGCCGGTAATCAACATCATGATGAAACTCATCACCGCGTTACTCAGGGCGATCCTCGTCTGCGTTCCCACGATCGAGGCGATTACGACTTCCTGAGCGCTGCCCGGCAGAACGATCACGGTCAGCGTATCCTGCTCTACCCTATGTGAGATCGAATACGGAAGAGAGAGCCGCTCTCTGACCAGTACACCTCCGTCGGGCAGCAGTACGCGAAGGTCCAACTCGGCCTGCGTTACATCCTTTCTGTCGATCCGAACGTATCGAGTGACTTCGGCTACTGTCCGCGTGCCGTCCCGAACGGTCCGGCCCAGATCCAGAACCACTTTACTTTGATGAACGGTAAGAAGTAGAAGCAAAACCGGTACCAACCAGGCCAGTTTCGCAACGATAGTACTAGCTGAGCGTGCCACGATACATCACGACAGAAAGAGGTAAGGTTTCCAGGTGTCGTTCATTGACCCCACAAAGTCGCGAATGTACATAACATAACTGGGACGAAATGGCTTTCGCGAAAGGTTCATCCTGGCCTCCGCCGGCGTGTAATTGCCCTTCCGATTGTTGCACGGAACGCACGCAGCTACAAGATTCTCCCACGTATCCCGACCACCTCGTGATTTCGGGATAATGTGATCGATCGTGAGGCGTTCATGACTTCCACAATACTGACATTGGTGTCGGTCCCGACGCATGATGTTTTTCCGCGTAAGCATAATCTTTTTGTAAGGTACGCGGACGTAGATCTTGAGTCTTACGATGCTGGGCCAGGGAACGTGCCTACTGGGAGAGCGCACAAACCGGCCTGACTCGGAAACAACCAATTCTGCTTTCTGAAGTAGTATAAGAATGGTCGCTCGCTGGACACTGGTGACAGTCAGCGCGCAATAATCCTGATTGAGGACGAGGACGTGTCCCGTCACTTCGCCACCCTCCCCGACACATCAACGTTCGGAAGAGCGACTAACCCAGAATTAATGGAGTCGTGTCTAGAACTGAAATCTCTACCTCCACACTCGCGTGCAAGAACAGATTAAGTATTACCCGTTCGCTTTAAGCCCGTAAATAAAGCGATTTTAAAACTTTTTCGAAAGGCCTAAATCTAATGTCTTCGGAAAGTATAAATGGATTCATCGATCGAGACCGCTCGGCGAGTATCACAGATCCTCAATCGGGACGGCTCGGCGAGTATCACAGAACCTCGACCTCGTCTCCGACCGAGATCTCCGCGAGCGCGTCCGGAATCAGGTTCATCCCGAAAAACACTTCCCCATCCTTTTTCCTGAATGTGGCCAGTGTCGCGAGGGGTTCTTTCCCCCGCTCCCCCGTCTTCTGATCCGCGGTCGTTACCACGCATCGCGGACAGGGCTTCACGACCCGAAACGTCGCCTTCCCCACGCGAACGCGATGCCATGTCTCTTCATCCCACGGCGAAGCCCCCGATATCACCAGATTCGCTCTGAAACGATCCATCGGAAGATCCTCCCCCATCCGGGAACTCAGATCGTCCAGCGATCCCTGCGACGTGAGCAACACCGGGTACCCGTCGGCGAAGCTGACCGCGTCTTCGGTCTCTGAGTACTTCGGGTCCAGGCGGCGCATCGTCGAGTCGGGCATGTAGACCAGCCGACACTTCTTCTTCAGATACCTGCTGAACCACTTGTTTACGGGCTCCGGGGCTTCGAGGGCTTTGACCTTGTCGTCCCAGACTCGCACAGAGTGCTCACGGCGGCCTGCGACAAAGTACGGAAGAGAGATGAAACCCGTCTTAGCGAAAGAAACCTCCAACCGGTCGTGTGCAATGGCTACTTCGAATTCGGCCAACTGGGGGTGCGTGCGCTGGGTAAAAAAAGTGCCGTCTTCGTCGACCAGCATCCAGCGGCGGTCCCGGTCGAAGCCCCGAAGCCGCACGCGAACCGTATCGAGGGAAACGCCTCTCAACGACTTGACCGGATAGATGTACAGAGCGGCGACTTTCATTTTAGACCGTGATTCCGGAAGGCTAACGCTCGTTTATTAACCGGATTGCTTCCAGGTTTCTGTCAAGCAGAACGAGTGCATCGAGTATAACGTCGACAGCGTCCAAATAAAATGCCGCGTCTATATACTCAAAATCATCGCCTGGGCGATGGAAGCCCGGATGCTCCTCGACGCTGAAAACCACAAACGGTATGCCCTCGCGGTGAAAAGGTCCATGATCCGATGCATAGGTCCAGTCGTCGCGTCCGGTTCCGGGCGTATCGTGTCCGAACAGAAGTGTCAGCGGCCTGTTCTCTCTCAGGTTTGAGAGGAGCGGAAGAAGCTCAGGGTAGTGCCCCGTTCCGGCCACATAGAGTTCCCTGGCTGCGCTGCGACTGATCATATCCATGTTTACGTTCATGGAAATGCCATCCTTAGGCACACACGGATCATTGATAAAGTCCTGGGCGCCCCACAGACCTTTTTCTTCAGCATCGAAAGCTGCGATGACGATCGAGTGCGCCGGCCGATGATTCAGAAAATGGTTGGCCACAGCAACCAGAGCCGCAGCTCCGGAGGCATTGTCATCCGCACCGTTGTATATCTCTCCATTTCTGATTCCCACGTGATCGTAGTGCGCCGTCACGACGAGATACAAGTCCGGGTTCTCGGCGCCGGGAATCAGTCCGATTACGTTGGTTCCCTCGTATGTCGAGTCATCACGCCCGCTGAACATGAACCGATGCAGGAAGTCCGATCCACAAGCCTCCATCCCGATCGAGTCGAAGGCTGAAGCGAGGTAGTCTCGGGCCCGAATTCCGCCTGGCGTTCCGGTATCGCGTCCTTCGAAATCATCCGACGAGAGCGTCCGAAGATCCGTCAAGAGACGGGCAGCGTCGAAGCGATTCTGTGCCGCTGACGACGTAGTAAAAAAGAGAAGGAGAACGAGCGATATGCGTCGGTGCATGGTTGCGTTTTTTTCAATTTTAAGAATCGGGCTCGGCGCCGGTTCGTCCTCCCAGGCCTTCGCGATCAGGATTTTTCAGGCCTTGAGTCCCCGGGCGGAGTGCTCTTCGAGCAGATTCACGTCATACGATCGAACCCGATCGGCCGTGTCGTGATACCGGCGCAGGGCAATCTCGATGAGCTCATGCACCAGATCCTGGAACGCGAGATCGGCAGGCTCCCACAGATAAAACGATAGCGATCCGGGAATGGTATTGATTTCATTGAAGAAAACGTCTCCCGTGTCTGCGTTCATCAGGAAATCGATACGCGCCACGCCCGCACAGCCGAGAATCTGAAAAATCCGGACGGCGAGCTTCTGGATGTACTCCGTTTGGTCTTCGGTCAGCGGAGCCGGAATCAGTCTATTCTGTGAGGCCATCCCTCCGGCTGACCCGGGATCTTTCGAGGCCGGTGTTACTCCTTTCGAGCCTTCTCCCCCCCGTATGTATTTGTCCTGGAAGGACAGCATTTCAATTCCCGAAATTGGCTCTTCCAGAACGCTCGCGCGGGCATGGTCTTCATCCCCGAGGACCGCGGCATTGATCTCCCTCAGCGGAGACACGACTCTTTCGACGAGGATGGCCGGATCGTATCGGAAAGCCTCTTCGATGGCGCCATCGAGCTGATCACGATCCTCGGTTCTACGAATGCCGATCGAAGAACCCAGGCCTACCGGTTTGACGATAAGGGGAAATGAAGCCCACGAACAGATCCGATCGAGCCACCGTTCCTCGTCTCCGGCCCAGGTCTGCTCGCGGATCTGCATAGACTCCACGACGGGAATACCCTTCCGACCACAGAAATCCTTCGACCGGATCTTGTCCATCGCAAGCGCAGATCCGAGAATGCCGCTGCCCGTGTAAGGAACACCCATAAGCTCACAGAAACCCTGCATTCCCCCGTTCTCTCCTGCACCGCCGTGAAGACCCAGAAACATAACGTCGAACGTCCATTCCCGTCTTCCGCTCGAAAATAGTGCCCCCCTTTTCACCTCACCGACTCTCAACCGGCCGGAGCCGCCGGGCAGCACCTCGATTCGGGCAGCCGCCGCGACGAGGGAGTTCAGGTCCGAATATCCCTCGATGTCGAGAAGACCCTCTCCCGTATACCAGACACCGTCCTTCGCGATGTAGACCGGGACCGGGTGATACTTCGCTCGGTCCATCGCGGCCGCAGCCTGCAGAGACGTGATGACGGAAACCTCGTGCTCGGGCGAGAGACCTCCAAAAACAACTCCGACTGTTTTTACAGACATACCTGGATTCGAGATCGTTTGTTGCCGGTTCAGGCTTCAGGGACTGTTAACATTACCTCGTTCGTGATGAGCATTCCACGGTTGTAGATCGCGAATGCGCGGCCGATCAGTTCGCTACCGACGAATGGCGTATTGTGGCTTTTGGACCGGATATGCGCCTCGTCGAAAATCCAGGTCGTTGTGTCATCGAAAATCGTCAGATTTGCCGGCTGCCCGTCCTCTAAACGTGGTACGGGGATTCGAAGGATTTCTCGGGGTGCGACCGAAATCTTATGAACCGCATCGGAAAGCGACAGAACTCCCGGCCGAA
>JACZYK010000140.1 GCA_022571135.1 Bacteroidota bacterium | reverse complement strand
GTGCTGCACGATCGGCGGCGGGCTCGCGCTCGCGGCGCTGACGCTGCACCTGCACAGCTTCGCGGCGATGCTCGCGTGCCTGTCGGTCGCGGCGACGCTGATCTTCGCCGCACTGCCGATCTTCTGGGCGGTGCCGACCCGCTACCTGCCGGGCAACGCCCGGGTGTTCCTCTACGGCAACATCCCCACGCGCAAATACCTGGACTTCCTGGCCGAGACCTCCGTGGTGCTGGCCAACCTGAAGCCGGACGCGGACGGCGCCTCCAGTAATATTCAGCATGCGAGCTACGTCTTCCGTCGAGTGCTCCTCGATGTCTCTGAGCATAACCACCGTCCGGTAATCCGGAGGCAGCTTGGCTATGGCGTCATGTACGAGCCTTCTCCGCTCCGACTTCTCTGCAAGCTTTTGCGGATTCCAGGTCTCATACGACTCGGTGTACATGCCGCGAGCGAAAACCGGCTGCAGTCGCTCAACGTCATGATCCTCGAGGGAACTCAAGCGCCGGGTCTTCCTGAGGGAAGCCCGTGCAAGGTTGATTCCGATGGCGTATAGCCACGTCGTCAGTTTTGATTCCCGGCGAAACGTATCCAACCGCTGAAATGCCTGCAAAAACGTTTCCTGCAAGACACTCTGCGCCTCATCGTCATCGACGAGGATTCGCACGATGACTCTGAAGAGCCGCGGACTTTCTGCGACAACCAGCTGTTCAAAGGCGGCATGATCACCCTGAAGCAGAGCCTCAAGGTCAAACTTGTCGCCGTTCGAAGGTGTTGATGTCTGCGTCACGCCTCTGTTTCTTCGTCGAATCTAACGGGCAGGCGTTACTGGCCTCCCTGAGCGGTTGAGAATGAGAGTGTATCCGCAGCTCACTGACCACGGTACAGCCGTAAAATACTCCAGAATAATAATATTACACACTTATAAGTACATGTAATTACAAGAAAGTGAAAAACTGACTGCTATCCGTGACTAAATCCGCGAGTTATCGTATCATCCGGGGCTTGGAAAGGCTGTGTTGGTCCGACAAGACTAAAACAGAACGGTTGGCGTCCTCGCCACCCGTTTCGAGCTCTGACCTGATGATCGTGCCGATCGAGCCCAGAATAGCCAGAGACAATCATTCCACTTCAGTTACATGGCCAACGAGACCAGGAAGAGCCACGCAAAAGGCGCTGCTGCCTCCACGAATGGCGGCGCCCCGAAAAAGCGGACAACTAGCTCGAAAGAAAAAATTATTTTGGATGCCTCGAGCGACTCCTTTCCGGAGTCGATCGAGGTGGCGGTCAAATTTGAGACCTATCCCGTCGACCGTTACGGGCACGAAGAACTCGGACTCTCCGGGGAGACGGTCGAGTGGATGTACCGCAACATGCTTTTACAGCGCCGATTCGAGGAGCGTGCTGCGCAGATGTACGGCAAACAGAAGATCGGAGGCTTCCTGCACCTGTACGTAGGACAGGAAGCCGTCTCTGTGGGGGCGGCTGCGGCGATCAATGTCGGAGAGGATTCGGTCATTACGGCCTATCGTGATCATGGGCTGGGCCTGGCGCTGGGGATGTCGGCCGACGAGTGCATGGCCGAGCTCTTCGGCAAGGTCGGCGGATGTTCGAAAGGAAAGGGCGGCTCGATGCACTTTTTCTCAAAGAAAAGACGGCTTTTCGGAGGCCACGGCATAGTCGGTGCGCACGTTCCGATCGGCGTCGGAATTGCCTTCGCCCACAAGTATAAAGAGGACGGCGGTATATGTCTGACGTTCTTCGGCGACGGAGCAGTCGGGCAGGGAGCCATTCATGAGGCAAGCAATCTCGCCTCGCTCTATGAGTTGCCCGTCATTTTGATCATCGAGAACAACCAGTATGCGATGGGTACGTCCATCGAGCGCGCCTTCGCAGAGACGCAGTTCACACACCAAGCGGTGGGCTACGACATGCCTGCCGCTCTGGTCGATGGAATGGACCCGTTCAGTGTCTGCAAGGCCATTCAGGATCACGGTAAGATGGCGCGCGAAGGAAAGCCCTCACTCCTGGAGATCCGGACGTACCGCTACCGGGGTCACTCCATGAGTGATCCGCAGAAGTATCGGACGAAAGAGGAATTGGAGAGCAAGAAAAACGACGATCCGATTCTGCGCATGAAAGCCTATATGCTCGAGCGCGATATGATCGACGATGCGAAGTTCGAGGCGATCGACGCCGAGGTCAAACAGGAAGTACTGGATGCCGTTGCGTTCGCGGATGGAAGTCCCGAACCCGCACTCGAAGATATTTACGACGACATTTACGAAGAGTCGGACTATCCCTATCTGTTCTGACGGATGGGCGGCTCTCAAGATTAACAACCGATATGGCAGTTCTTCAATTCAGAGAGGCGATCCGCGCGGCGATGACGGAAGAAATGGAGCGCGACGAAAGGATCTTTCTCATGGGCGAGGAAGTCGCCGAATACAACGGCGCCTACAAGGTGAGCGAAGGCATGCTCGCGAAGTTCGGCCCGAAGCGCGTCATCGACACACCGATCAGCGAGAACGGTTTTGCAGGCCTGGGCGTTGGCGCCGCGATGAACGGTCTGAGGCCGATCATCGAATTCATGACGTTCAACTTTTCGTTCGTGGCGATCGATCAGATTGTCAACAACGCGGCGAAGATCCGATACATGTCGGGTGGGCAGTACAAGATTCCAATTGTTTTCCGGGGACCGAACGGGGCCGCCGGGCAGCTCGCGGCGACGCACAACACCTCCACCGAATCGATCTACGCGACGCTTCCGGGGATCAAGGTCATCTCGCCGTCCAATCCGGATGATGCGAAGGGACTCTTGAAGTCGGCCATCCGGGACGAGAATCCGGTGATCTTTCTCGAGAGCGAATCGATGTACGCGATGAAGGGTGAAGTCTCCGATGAAGAAGATTACCTGATTCCGATCGGTAAGGCCCGAATCGCGCGCGAGGGAGATGACGTGACGATCGTCGCTCACGGCAAGAGCTACTGGATTGCGCTGCGCGTGGCGGATCGACTCGCTGCGGAGAGCTTCAACGCCGAAGTGATCGATCCGAGGACGATCCGCCCCCTGGACATCGATACGATTGTCGAATCCATCAAAAAGACCAATCGCTGCGTGATCATCGACGAGAGCACGCCTTTTGCAAGTATTTCGTCCGAAATCACGTATCAGATTCAGGAGCGGGCGTTCGACTGGCTCGACGCCCCGATCGTTCGAATCACGGCAAAGGATACACCCACGCCTTACGCCAGGAATCTGATGGAACACTACATGCCTGGCGAGGACGATGCGTATGAGGCGTGTCGCCGCGTGATGTATGCCGATTAGAAGCTGGTGCGACCATTCCGGATTTGCTTCCGGTCAGAACAACATTTAGAGAAGACGAACATGGCTATACCTGTCGAAATGCCCAAGATGAGCGACACCATGGAAGAGGGTGTCGTGGTAGCCTGGCTTGTGGAAGAGGGGCAGAAGATATCCGCAGGCGATGTGATTGCGCAGGTGGAAACCGACAAGGCTACGATGGACCTCGAAGTCTACGACGACGGCGTGCTCCTGAAACGAGTCATCGAGGAAGGAGAGGCGGTACCGATCGGAGGCCTGATCGCCGTGCTGGGCCAGGAGGGTGAGGACATCAGCGCCCTTTTGGACGGATATGCGTCCGGTACGAGCGCATCCGGTTCGGCGACATCCGTCTCGGACGCATCCGGGGACGGCGTTCCGCCCTCAGAATCAGATTCTTCTGCGGATCAGCCGGTTGCTGCGGGGCCGGTTTCAGAAACCCCAGCGCCGCTGGCATCAGAAACGTCAATTCCCGTTTCGGAATCGACGGTCGTGGAGCCGTCCGGCCGCATCAAGTCCTCGCCGCTCGCGCGGAAGCTGGCCCTCGATCACGACATCGACCTCGCCGCCGTTCGCGGCACGGGTCCGGAAGGCCGCATCATAAAGCGGGATGTCGAAGCTCTTCTGGGAGATGCGCCTGCGATCCCGGCACGGGCTCCCGCTGCGATCAGCGAACCCGCGCCCGCGCGGAGGCCCATGCCAGTCGTGGCGCCAGGCGGCTACGAAGCCATCCGCATCTCCCAGATGCGTAAGGCGGTGTCTAGAAGACTCGTTGAGAGCAAGTTCACGTCGCCGCATTTCTACTTGACCGTTGATCTCGCGATGGAAAAAATGGTCGAGGCCCGGGCGCAGATAAATGAGGTGACTGAGGCGAAGGGGCTTCCCAAAGTTTCCTTCAACGATTTCGTCACGATGGCGTGCGCCTTGGCGCTTCGGCGGCACCCGTGGGTGAACGCATCATATCTGGAAGCTGAAGGAGAAATCAGGCTTCACAATGATATCCACATCGCTGTGGCCGTCGCAGTCGATGAGGGGCTGATCACGCCCGTTGTTCGGAACGCAGACCAGAAAGGACTGGCACAGATCGCCGAGGAGACCAGAGCGCTGGCGGCCAGGGCGCGCGCCAAAGAGCTCGAACCGGAGGAGTATAGCGATTCGACGTTCACGACGAGCAATCTCGGTATGTTCGGGATCGAAGAGTTCACGGCGATCATCAATCCGCCGAACGCGTGTATTCTGGCTATCGGTGCTATCCGCGACGTGCCGGTTGTGAAGGACGGGGAAGTCGTTCCGGGGAAACGGATGAAGGTGACGCTTTCGTGCGATCACCGGGTGGTCGATGGCGCCATGGGATCCGAGTTTCTCGCGACCGTGCGCCAGTATCTGGAAGACCCCCTGGCGATGCTCTTATAGCGATTCCGATCGGTTTCATGGATACTCCTGAGAGCCCAGGCCAAGACGCCCGAACGATCAAGATCGCCCATCTTTCCGACGTGCACTTCGGTAGAATCGCCCACCCGGACGTCGTCGACGCGATCATCGATGATGTGAACGGGGCCGCCGCAGACCTCGTTGTCGTGAGCGGAGATTTCACCCAGCGAGCCCGAACCCGGCAGTACCGTGCGGCAGCCACGATGTTGGCCTCATTCGACGTGCCCTGGCTCGTCGTTCCGGGAAATCACGACGTGTATCCCTGGTGGCGTCCGGTTTCCAGGCTTGTTAATCCCCTGCGGCGATACCGGAGATGGATCACAGCCAACCTGACACCCAGTTTCGTTAAGCCAGGGCTGGCCGTACTGGGCATCAATTCGGCATTTGGGTGGACGGTGAAGGGAGGACGGATCGTTGAGTCCCAGCGCGCGGCCATGCGCGCCTTCTTCGGCGGCGCGCAGGAAGGCGCCTTCCGAGTACTCGTCGTGCATCACCACCTGACGCAGCTGGACGCGCTCGGTCGCCACGACCTCGCGCGTCAGGCCAAAGACACGCTCAACTGTGCCGCCGAGATGAACGTGGACCTCATCCTTTGCGGCCACCTCCACGTCTCGCACACGTCGCACGTTGAGGTGGTGCCCAACGGACACGGTCTCGTCGTGGCCACAGCCGGAACGGCCACGAGCGACCGCGGCCGCAAGAAATTCAGGAATACCAATTTCTACACGCAGATCTCGATCAACGATGAGGCCTTTGAGATCGCCGAGCGGCAGTTCAATCCCGACCTTGTCCAGTTCGAAGAAGTGAGACGCGAGTCGTTCCAAAGATGTCGGTAGATAGACCGAAACTCCAACGACAGGTTTGGTTTTGACTCGGGAGGTATATTTCGGCAGGCCGAGATCATACGTTTTACAAGTGTCGTCATCACACTGGTTATGATGTTTCACGAACAGATGAATGTCATCCGGGATCAACGTCGATTGATTTCTATTAATTGGATCACCGGGTTATAGATTGTCCCTCATGCTGGAAAGGCTGAAGAATCTCAGTCATGAGATTCCCGTCGGTATTACCGGCGCCGGATCGATGGGTAAAGGTCTGTTTTACCAGTGCCAGACAACCCCGGGAGTGGCGTGCCGGGTAATCGCAGATTTGAACATAGACCGGGCGATCACCACCGTTCAAGCACTGGATCATGGGTATCGTGTTGTTGAAAGCCTGAATGCGATGCACGATGCCATACGCCTGGGATATGTAGCGATTACGGCTGATGGCGATCTTGTTGCCCAGTGCGAATGTATTGATGTCAAGGTTGAATCGACGAGCACAATCGAGGCTGCGGCGGGTTTTGCCATGACCGCAATTCATCACCGGAAACACCTCGTGCTGATGAATTCGGAGATCGACCTGATCTTCGGCCTATATCTGCTCCAGCTTGCCAGAGAGAACGGAGTCGTCTTCACCAGCTGTGACGGTGACCAGCACGGCATTCTTAAGCGCCTTGCTGACGATGTGCGACTGTGGGGCTTCGAGCTGGTGATGGCAGGAAACATCAAGGGCTTCCTGGATCGCTACTCCAATCCAACGAAAATCATCCCAGAAGCCGACAAGCGGAACCTGGACTACCGCATGGCATCGGCCTACACAGATGGCACCAAATTGTGCATCGAAATGGCCCTGCTTGCCAATGCAACGGATATGGTCCCGAGCGTCGTCGGGATGCAGGGCCCGGCGGCAGCACACGTACGGGATGTATTCGACCTGTTTGATTTTGAGGCATTGAAGAAACTGGATCGCCCGGTAGTCGATTACATTCTGGGAGCAGAGCCGGGAGGAGGAGTCTTCGTGGTAGGCAAGAGCGACAACATCTATCAGCAGTCGATCACCACGCGCCACATCGCCGACCTCACCGGCGGCATCGATGCTTTCCTATCGCGACGTTCGAGGAACTTTCGACGCAGCCTTCGCCGGTCTAGCCACGTCGCCGCCCAGGCGGGCATTTCCTTCCTGACCGAAGATGATCTGGACGACGAAGTCGATACCCTCGTCGATCGTATCCTGGCCATCGAGCAACGCAGC
>JACZYK010000139.1 GCA_022571135.1 Bacteroidota bacterium | reverse complement strand
GATTCCTCGATAACCTCTTCATCGACGACTTCGGCCACCTGATCCGGAAGGTCGACAGGTTTGACTTCGTCGGGCGGAGAAACGGCCGCACGATCCAGACCGTCGGTTTCGGCCTCTACGGGATCATGGACCACCTGCGTCGGCGTTTCCGGCGCTCGTACGCTCGGTCGGCCTTGCGAAAATGGGCCGAATTCGACTTCGATATAGCCAATGGGGATCCGATCCGTCGCAGCAACCGTGACGAGTGACATTACAAGTAGAAGAAGGAGATGAATCCCCAGGCTTGCGCCGAGTCCGTATAAATCATCGCGTTTCATCGCTGCTCGCAATTCTTCACGAGACCGGAAGTTCCTTGTCTCGTACAGAATCGATGGCTGAGTGCTCCCGGTTTCCGGCCGCGTCATCCCCGTAATTTCTCCGACCCCGATCCTGTCTCAGCCGATCGATGGTCCCCTCTACGGCCTGAACGCCAGGTATCCCGAATGATATATCGGGGCCTGCCTTTTACCTCGTCGTAAACACGAGCTACGTATGAGCCGACAACGCCGAGAAAGAACAGTTGCAGCCCGCCGAAGAAAAACGCCACGAAAATCAGCGACGACCACCCTGTAATCGCAGTTCCGAAGGCGTACTTGACCAGGACTACCCAGATCAAACCAACTGCAGACAGTGCAGAAACGGCGATTCCGATGCGAACGGCGTATCGAAGCGGCTTTCCCGAGAAGGATGCAATTCCGTCCAGGGCCAGCTGCATGCGACGGCGCCACGGATACTTGCTTCGACCCGCAGCCCTCGATTGACGATCATATTCGATGCCCACCTGGTTGAACCCCAGCCAGGAAACCAGGCCTCTCACGTACGGCTGCTGTTCGTTTAGTTTAGCGTAGGCGTCCATCACGCTTCTCGAGACGAGCCTGAAGTCGCCGGCATCCAGGGGCGCGTCCACATCGGTGAATCGCTTGAAAAAGCGATAGTAGAGCCTCGCCGTCAAGCGTTCGAGTAGCGTCACTCCGCCGCGAACTCTCCTGACTCCGTAGACGACGTCATATCCCTCCCGCCATTTGTCGATCATCCTACCGACCACTTCGAGGGGATCCTGCAGATCCGCATCGAGGATTACGGCCGCATCGGTTCGAACCATGTGCAGACCCGCCGTTACCGCCAGTTGGTGGCCGAAATTTCTGGAAAAGCGGACCAGCATGAAACCGGGGAGGCCGTCCGTCAAATCTCTCGCCTGACGGGCCGTGGCGTCCGTACTGCCGTCGTCTATGAGGATCACATCCGTTATTTCCGGACGACGGGCCCTGAACGACTGAATTTCATCGATGAGGGACGGAAGAACTTCCTCCTCATTGAAAAGCGGGATGACGAGCGTGACGGTGTTATCGGTAGGCCCTGCTTCCAACAGACTTGTCAGGCTGATAATAGAAAATCGTGAAGCTCTGTAACGGCAAAAAGGTAACGCTCCGCAATACCCGACGCCAGGGGCTACTCCCCTTCCGGCCGCCTATACTTGCTGTTTGCAAACGTGAACGCCACGGAAATTCGATGTGAGAAACCCAGATCCGAGACCAGGCCCGCGAAATCACCGAATCCGTAGTCGAACTCCACCTGCTTCAGCTTAAAGCCCGCTCCGACCGACGGGGTTACGTCCCAGCCGTCGGACGAAGTCTTCTGTATGCGGCTGAACCCCGCCCGGAGGGCCACAACGTCTTTATAGGAGAATTCCCCGCCCAGCCTCGGGTGAAAGGAAGTGTCTCCTACATTCATGGCGTTGGCCTGTTGCCCGTCGAAGGCGACGTCCAGGTCCAGGCCGATCAGGAGGCGACTCTCCGTATAATGCACGATGTAGCCTCCACCCAGTCGTAGAACCGGTAACACGATTTCCGTACCTCCACGGGGCATATCGTCGCCGAATACGTCGCGGATATTCGTGAGCACGG
This sequence comes from Bacteroidota bacterium, assembly GCA_022571135.1. GTDB lineage: Bacteria > Bacteroidota > Rhodothermia > Rhodothermales > UBA10348 > JACZYK01. Next base: position 4,979 of record JACZYK010000139.1, on the reverse strand, counting down.
CGTCATTGACCGTCCAGCTCTGGAGCATGGTCGATACGTCCTGAACATTGACCCCCAGCAGCCATGTTTTCGTTCGATACTGCAAGCCCACGTCGAAGCTGTATCCCCACGCGTCCGCGAAATCCCCGATCGTCCGTCGGATGATCTTTCCGGTTACGCCCAACGACAGCTTGTCGGAAATGGAGCGACCATATCCAAAAAAGAACGCATAATCGGCCGCCGAGAATGTGGTGATATGATCTTGAGGATTCGGCTTGGGCTGATCGCGCTCTGCATCCCAGGCGTCGAGCGTATTCTTGATATCGTTGACTCCGCTTCGGTAGAAGGACACGCCGATCGTCGATTTCGCCGACAGGGGCCACGCCAGGCCTAAATAGTCGAAAGAAACGACACCGGAAAAACGCTCCGCATGCATATAGGATACCTGGGGATACGATACTTCCTGTAGACCGGCTGGATTCCAATAACCGGCGTTTGCATCGTCCGCGATGGCGACGAAGGCGCCGCCCATCCCAAGGGCGCGGGCGCCCACTCCGCCCGCGAGGAAATCGGCCCCGTACTTTGCGACCTGCTGTGCCCGGCCCGGCCGAACGACTGATATCGAAAGAACAACCGCCACAATGAAGAAACGCAACAGCGACAAAGCGCTACGCTTCGGGCGACATCCTTGACGGGAACGGATCATTCCCGGGAGCCGGCAAAAACCAGACTGATGAGGGTTCTCTGAAGTCACGGGGTCACGTATGCCGGATGGCCTTCAAGGTTTCGAGGGGAGTGATTAAGGCACGATTCCCCCTCGCCTCAGCCGCGCGGCGAACGCACCGTCCATCCCGTCCCTGAACGGAAGACTCAGATACATCCCCTCGTCCGTGATCAGTACATCGGGCAGCTCATGAACTATGGGCTCCAATTTATAATGATCGTTCTGATCAAGGAATCTATGAACTTGAACTTCGTTTTCCTCCGGCTCCAGCGTACAGGTCGAATAGACGAGTAATCCTCCCGGCGCCACGAACCGGGCAGCCGCCTCGAGTAGCTCAGACTGCAACCGTGCAAGCTCTGCAATGCCGTCCTCTCCCCTTTTCCAACGTAGATCGGCCCGCTTACCCAGAACGCCGAGACCGGAGCATGGAGCGTCGAGCAGAACGCGGTCAAATAGCGATGTGAATCGATCCGGGCTGAGCGCGCGCAAGTCGCTGGTAATCGCATCGATGTTGCCGATTCCGAGACGTTCGGCTTCTTTTGACAACAGACCAAGCCGCCCTTCATGCAAATCCACGGAGACGAGCGAACCGATTCCCTCCATCAGATCGGCGATGTACAATGATTTCCCCCCCGGGGCGGCGCATGCATCCAGTATCCTTTCTCCCGGTTTCGGGTCCAGAACCCGTACGATCCCTCCGGCTGCCTCATCCTGAACCAGAACCCGGCCACGCTCAACGAGGCCGGACCGAAGAACAGGTTGCAGGGTTCGGGTGCGAAGGAAGTCCTCCAGAAATTCAGAGGCTTTGACGCCCATTTCTTCCCCGAACGCCTCCAGGATCTCGTTTCGGCTTCCTCCACGAACCCTCAGCCCGAAACCGGGGCGCTCATTGTTGTGCTCGAGAAGCCTGATCGTATCAGCCACACCGAACCGCCGCATCCATCTCTCCACCATCCATGTCGGGTGGGAATATCGGATAGCGAGATCCTGCGATTCACTCCCGGTGGACGGTTCGGCCAGTCGATCCCTCTGTCGGTCGACGTTTCGAAGGATAGCGTTTACGAGACCCCCGACACGCTTTCCGACCATTTTCTTGGCCCATTCAACGCTCTCATTCACTACGGCATGGACCGGAGTATTTGTCATCAGAAGTTCGTACACGCCGACGCGGAGTATGAGACGTACCTGCCTTTCGAGTCCCTGTCCTTCCTTCGAATGAAACGAGTCGATTACGAAATCCAGGTACCGTTTCCACCTCGTAACGCCCGAGACCAGGTCTGTAAGACGTCTTTCGAGCTCGGGGTTGCTCGTCTTCCCCCTCCTGGCCAGGCCTACGTAGGCGCCGCTTTCCTCGATCTGCTGCAGAGCCCTGACCGCGTCGAACCGCAGGCCCCGGGATTCCGTTTGAATGGGTGAAGTCATTGCGGCTGTTTTCGATATCCTTCCACGATTCTCCAAAGTAACTTAATTGATTATTAATCAAGGAATAGCGACTCTTATTTAGAATAAGTCTAAATTAGGTCCGGCAAAAAATCAATTTTGCGGTTGCCGTATCTATCGATCCGAAGTAATGGCCTGAATATGACGTTGAGTGAGCTTGAACCTGGAAACAGCGGACGCGTCGTCGGTTGGAATGAAGGAATATCCGATCGCCTGCTGGAACTGGGAATTTTGCCAGGAGCACGCGTCGAAGCCCTCCGTACGGCCCCTTTTGGAGATCCGGTGGCCTATCGCCTGAAGAACTGTCAGCTGGCTATCTGCCGGAATGACGCGTCCCGGATCATCGTCGATGCAGATTAGGGCCAGTTAACACTACCTGAGAGCGCCCACTAGCCGCCTGTTAACGGGAGAATCAAGGCGTGAGGAGAGACTTTTGGTGAAATCAAATGAACGACGAACAACACAGAGTGGCCCGTTTACAGGCGCTACCCACCGGGCCGGGTCTACTATTTCGCCCAGCGGCGTTATCAGACGCTCATGTAACGCTGCTACACTGCGTGTCTTCTGCCTTGCCGGACAAAAAAATAGCCTCCGGCAGGACGTTTTCAGATAGTGTTAACAAGCCCTGATCCGGCGATGAAGCTACGAAGGCTCTATACCCTTGGCGTTGTCCTCACCATGCTGGTCTCCATGCCGCGCCCGGTCTGTTCGCAGACTTCGGACACCTACGTTGTCAAACCCGGTGATACGCTTTTTCAGATCGCACGTGCGCATGACCTCACGGTCCAGGAACTGCGAGAACTCAACGATCTGGATGGAAATACGATTCGAGCGGGGCGAGTTCTTCGCATTCGTCGCGAAGAAACCCTCGTCGGGTGGAACAGACCTGAACGCCAAAGAGATGGCGAAATCCGTGACTCGGAGGAACCCCGGGATCCACCCGATGCCGTTCCGTCGGATAGTGTGCAGCAAGACCCGGATACTACGGGAACGGCTGTATACGTGGTAAAGGAAGGGGATACGTTGTTCAGTATGGCCGCCCGATTAAATATGCCGATCGACTCGCTCGCAAGGATGAACGGGGTTTTGAATGGCGTTCTCGTGGCTGGCACCCGGCTCCGAATTCCGCTCGAAAAAACGGTTCAGAGGTATCTTGTCAGACGCGGCGATACGCTCTACGACCTGTCCCGCGGATTCGGCATCCGGTTGGCCGATCTGAAGGCGGCCAACGGCTTGAGAGATTCGAACCTCCGCGTCGGGCAGATGCTGCATATCCCGGGCCAGGGCGTTCGGGAGGCGGCAGACGAGCGTGATCTTCTTCCGGACGCGAAAGAGACCGCCATCGCCATAGTGTATCCAATTACGTTCATCAGCCGTATCACTGCGAGCGGTCGTCAATACGACCCGGCCCGCTACACGATCAGTCACCCAAAACTGGATCTCGGCACTATCGTCCTGGTGACCGTGCCGGGCACGGGGGCAGAGACATTTGCGGAGGTCGCAGACAGAGGCTTCTTCAGCGATCCGACGCTGATCGACGTATCGGAGTCGGTCGCCCGGGTGCTGAACATAGATCTGCTCGATGGAACCACCGTAGAAATACGCATAATAGAGGGTACAAGCCGATAACCGCGGACAGACGGACAATGGAAAGCGAAACTTCAAAGGGTTATTTCAACATTACGCGGACGGCCACGTACGGATTTCTTGCGGCGCTTCCGCTTTTCGTGCTTTACGAGGCGCTCATTCTGGCGGTCAATGAGGGCGCCGTCGCGCAGGTTCGAGTCGGGGCGGATGTCTGGATAAAGCAGGCCCTGGCCGCGATCGGAGGGGCAGGAATGTTTTCCATCGGAATACTCGTTCTGATCATCGGCGTGTTGGTTTTCCTGGGGGAGCGGAAAAAAAGGATCCCGCTCCACGCCGGGTATTTTGTAGGAATGGTTGCCGAGAGCGCGCTCTATGCGGTCGTGGTGGCGTTTGTTATCTCGAACCTGGTCGGATTCATCTTTTCGCCCGCGTTTCACCCCGAAATTCTAATTGCGGTACAGGCGGTAGAGATCGACACCGCCAAACTGCTCGTCCTCTCGATCGGCGCAGGGCTCTATGAAGAATTGATTTTCCGTGTCGTACTCGTCGGAGGATTATTCTGGCTCTTCCAGATGATGACCAGAGGACGGTCTACCGCATACTTTCTGGCCGCCATTCTGGGAGCCCTCGTGTTCAGCGCGGTCCACTATATCGGCCCGCTCGGAGACGCGTTCGAATTGCCGTCGTTCGCATTTCGATTCTTTTTCGGTCTGGCGCTCAATGGGCTGTTCCTCGCGCGCGGATTCGGAATTGCCGCATGGACACATGCACTGTATGATGTGATGGTGGTCGCACAATTGGCCGGCTGATCGCGTACAGTAGGCTACCGGTAGAAACCGTGTAAACCCAGAGAGAAAATGACATGAGGGAAGAGACTTGAAATCATCCGTAAGGCTTGGAACCGTCAGCGGTATCGGCATATTTGCCCACTGGACATTTCTGGTCATGCTGGTAGGCCTATTTGGATTCTACCTTTATCAGGGTCTGTCGGTCGTGGCGGCGTTGACGGGCGTTGCACTCATCGTGTCGGTTTTCGGTTGTGTGGTGCTGCACGAACTGGGCCATGCCTTCATGGCACGACGTTTCGGTATTCCGACACAGGATATAACCTTGTATCCGATCGGAGGTGTCGCCCGGCTTGGTCGCATCCCTCGAAAACCCAAAGAGGAGTTTCTGATTGCGATAGCTGGTCCCGCGGTCAATCTCGCCATTGCAGGGGCGTTGTACGTGGTTAACAACATGGTCGGGA
>JACZYK010000138.1 GCA_022571135.1 Bacteroidota bacterium | reverse complement strand
TCTCTGGTTGCGGGCGACCGGCTCAACGTTCGGGTCCCAGTTTCTGGACACCTTCATCGTTCTTTTCATCGCGTTCTACGGCCTGATGACTATTCAGACCATCATCGCCGTAGCGCTCTTCAACTACCTGTACAAATTCGTCGTAGCGATCGTCATTACGCCCGTGATCTACGGAGCGCACTGGATAATAGACCGGTACCTCGGTGATGAGACGGCCCACGAAATGATCCACATGGCCGAAAAGGGTCATTCTGTACTTTCTAACTCAGCCGACCGGGTATGAGTAGGGGATCGCCTGCGACAGACTATCCTGCCGCTTCCGGCACCTGTACCGGGGTCAACCAGCCGTACGGATCGTTGCCGTTCCTGACAATGTCGAAGAAGGCGTCCTGAACTCTGGTCGTGATCGGACCGCGACGTCCGTCACCCACCGTGTGATGATCCACAGAGCGGATCGGGGTTACTTCGGCGGCCGTTCCGGTGAAGAATAATTCGTCGCAGATGTAGAGCGCTTCCCGTGGAATCTGACTTTCATGAACGTTGAGACCCAAATCCCGCGCGATCGTGAAGACGGCATCGCGTGTGATACCCGGTAGAATGGACAGTGCCGTGGGCGCCGTAAATAGTTCTCCTCCCTTTACGAGGAACAGGTTCTCTCCGCTTCCTTCGGCCACAAAACCGTTCTGGCTCAGCATGATGCCCTCGGTGAACCCGTTCAAAATGGCATCCATCTTCACGAGTCCGGCATTGAGATAGTTGCCGCCGGCCTTGGCCATGGCCGGAAATGTATTCTGTGCCATGCGCTGCCACGATGCCACTTGTACATCCACGCCGTTCTCAAGCGCATCGGCGCCCAGATAGGCGCCCCACTTCCATACTGCGATCACGGTCTCGACCGGATTCTGCAGCGGGTTCACTCCCATGGGCCCAGCGCCCCTGAAAACGAGAGGCCGGATATAACATTCCTCCAGCCCACTGTTGGCGATCGTGTCCACGATGGCCTCTTCGAGTTCTTCGAGGGTATACGGTATGTCCATTCGGTAGATTTTTGCCGAATCGATGAGACGATGCGTATGCTCCCGCAGTCGAAGCACCGCAGATCCTTTCTCCGTGTTGTAGCAGCGAATCCCTTCGAAGACCGACGTACCATAATGCAGCGCATGTGAAAGGACATGGACGGTCGCGTCCTCGTATTTCACGAACTTACCGTTGATCCAGATGTCGGGCTGATGCATACGTTCCTCTACTCGCTTCAAATGTGACTGGAACGGAGAGAATAAGCCCTCCGCGCGCATTATGAGTCCTGCCAAAATTACGCCTTAGTCAACGATTTGCCGTCATTAAAGGTTCGCCATGTCAAGATCCTAGGGATGCGTGGGTCCGTTCTAGCGGCTATCCGCCGGGTTGCATATCCACCATTCCTATCATGCCGACCGCATCATGATCCAGCTTCCAGTACAGCGTGAACCGGCCGATAGAACCGAAAAAGCCGTGTGCGTTTTCCAGATTAACCGGAGTATCCTGCTGCTTCCACTCTTCGCTCGGGATCGTGACCCGAACTCCGATGCTCCTGAGTTCGGCGAATTTGTAATCGAATGGAAGTCCCAGTTTTTGCAGAATAATCCCCTGATCCCGCTTGAGGTAGACTTCGAATTTCCAGCCGTCCGGGCCCAGGTTTCCCGTCCGGCCGTAAGGAATTTCGATCTCATTCACAACCGGATTTCCGCTGATTCCGATATCGTATTTCATGACCAGATCCTGAGGCGCATCCGTGAGCCCCGGAAAGACGATATCCTGTAAGAAAACAAGGGAGTCCCCGTGCGCGGGTCCGGCGGTCAACTCCGGCGCAACGGGAACAACGGTCGTCGCCGTCGCTGCCTCGCCGTCTCCGCGACGGACCTCGAGCCGGTACGTATGACCGGGAACTGGCCTCCACGCGCTGTGAAACAGATGACCGTCCGAACCGTCGTCAAGCTGTACGAGCGAGTCTGACCAGAGGACCACCTCACCGGTGCCGACGTCTACTGAAATAACGGAGATATCTTCAATCGACGGTGCGTCCGCCAGAACGCTCGGCCTGAGAGCGCTCACGCGGACGAACTGTGAATCGGAGACCGAGTCGAGGAATCCATGGATTGCAAAGACCCGGTCCGCCCCCTCCGAAAAAGGATCGATCGTGTTGTCGCATCCGAGTAGACCTGCCGAGGCCAGCAAAACCACGCAACCGATAGTCGATATATCCCGGAGGCTCTTCATCTATCTCAACTCCACTTTCAAACCCACTGACGGAATGAGCGGCAGCTGGTCCACCCTGTCCCCGGAAAAAATATTGTAGGCGAATATGTTGTTGCGGTCGTAAGCGTTGATCACGCCTAGTTGCAGTGTGATCGACGTTCGATCGAACGAAAATTCTCGCTCGTACGACACGTCAAGCCGGTGATAGGACGGCAGCTCTCCGCCGTAGAGCGTAGAACGAGAGACAAAGGTTTCCCCGGCAGCGCTTCGGTAGGACTCGTCCGAAGACTCGAACTCGGGTAGATGCTCATAGTATCCATTTACCTGCGTAAACGGAAGACCGGATCCGAATTGCCAGCGAACACTCAACCGGTCCCTGTCTCTGACGAATTGCACTACGGCATTGAGCTGATGGCGTCTGTCGTGCGGCGGATGGAATTTTTGCTCCGGCCCGCCCGCGGACGCTGCAACGCCCGGGAGAAGGGGTGATACATTATGACCTGATTTTCGGAAATACTCGACGCTGGCCAGGCTGTATCCCAGGCTCGCAAAAAACGACGGTCGGTTGATCTCCATTTTGAAATCGACGCCCTTTGCCTCTCCCTCGACGCGCGCGAACTCCGCCAGACGGTTGACCGCCTGCGCGAATACCGGAAATGCGATGTTGTCCAGGTCTTTCCTGTAGACTTCGACGTTCATCTCGAGCCATGGGAAAAAGCGACCCCTCCATCCCGTGATCAGGTGGGTCGCCGTGGGAACGGGCGTGGATTTCGGAGAGGCTGCCCAGATCGTGAACACGTCCGAGACGTCCTGCTCGTTATTCAGTCCGATGATTTGCTGGTGGTAGCGACCCCATGCAAAGCTGAACTGATGCTTGCTCCTCGGCCCCGACGGGAGTATGACGCCCCGGACACGTGGGCCGAACAGCGTATTTATGCCGTGTGAAAAGGACTCGACACGAAACCCAGGTTCCAGACGGAAGACACCCGCGAACAGGTATCGGGCGGTAATGTACACCCCCCCGCTCGACGTGGCGCTTCTTTCCAAGCCCTGCGAAAGCCCCAGAGCGTAGTTGAAACGGTTCAGGATGCCGAACATTCCGAAGTGCACCTGGGTCTCACCCAACAGATACGAGTAGTTCATTCGCATCGACATGCCGCTCACTTCCGATTTCCGGGAGTCATCCTGCGTGAAACGATACGTGCTCTTCAGCCTCGTATAGTGAACCATCAACTCCACCAGGGCCGGATAGTCGGCAGGCATATACGTATACCGGAAACCGTAGGCTTCGTTTTTCCACGTGGATCGCCTCGTATCGTCATTTCCGGTAGCGCCGCCGGCAGCAATGTTTCCCTCATCGAATGACCTCAGAGCAGTTACCGCGATGCTGCTGGTCGGGCTCACAAAAGCGTGCAGTTTTGCGAATTGATCCCCGAAATGAAACGGTAGGCTGCGGCCCAGCACTTCGGGAGCGACGCGCTCGATTATCGACTCCCTCACAGAGAGTAACAGTGAAACTTTACCCTTCGATATGGGGACCTCGACACGCACGCCGCTCAAAAATGGAGCCACGGTGCCGACACCGCGGACCCTCTGTTTGTCCCCGTTCTTCGTCACAATGTCGATGACCGACGAAATCCGGCCACCATACTTGGCGCTGAAACCGCCTGCGTACACGTCTGCATAGGCGATGATGTCCGCCGGAAAAGCCGAGTAGAAACCCACGATGTGAAACGGCTGGTAAATCACCATGCCATCCAGGAGCACCAGATTCTGCGTGGGCGTGCCGCCTCGAACGAAGAGCTGGCCACCTCGGTCTCCGGTCGACACGAATCCCGGAAGGGTAAGCAGGTATCCGGCCAGATCATACGATACGTCCGGCATGGGAATCCTCTGAAGATCGCTCGGCTGTATCGTCTCCAGGCCGGCCACGAATCGTGTGTCCTCGTTTCGTGAACTTTCCACGATGAGTTCATCGAGTTCCTGGTCCGTCGCCTCCAGAGCAATCTCCCCGAACCAATCGTTGGGAGGCGCAACCCGGATGGTGTCCATCCAGGCGTAGTACCCGACGTATGATATTTCTAGGATATAGCTTCCAGGAAGCATTCCCGGAATCGCGAATCTGCCTTCGGGTCCGGTCGCAGTTCCGGACTGCGTGGCGTCCGGGCTCCTCAGGATGACTGTAGCGCCAAGCAACCGGGCTCCCGTGTCGGCATCGAGAACACGCCCCCGGATTGTCACCCGCTGCGCATGCGCTTCCTCTGTCGAGAGAACCGTGAAAAGCGCGAAGATCACTATGATAATTCTTGTACGCAAAACGCAGTCTGAGCGGGCGCTATCGGTTGTTCGTGAGATTGATCGAAAATACTTCACGCGAACGGAACTGCGCTCCCATAATGCAATATGAGGTCCCATGGTTGTGTCTTCTTTCGTCGAGGACGCAAAAGACGATAATCCCCTGGTAGTCGAGTGATAAGGTGATGCGAGGTCGTGGTCGCTTGATCGTGTTCGCCGTGATCGGATTATTAGGCATTTGGGTCCTTATCGACTCCCTCGCCATCTTCGATACCAAATCTTATTACGAGGTGCCTCACGGCAATCATACCCACTACCTGCCCAAGGGCTGCGATCCTCGGCTGAACGTGAGTCAGGCACCGATGAGACGACCCGGACCCGGAGAGACGATCGACTGCCAGGGGCTTATCGTACGCGAATAGGAATCAGGACGCTGCGACTCAGGTTTCTCCGACCTGAGGGGTATCCATTCTTTCATGACCTTCGTGCCATGCCCGCAGTAGAACTCGAACGCGGGTTCATTCCAATCCCGCACGTTCCACGTGAGCCGATCGCAGTTTCGCTCACACCGGGGATTCGAGTCGTGATGTTGATGTCGTCGAATCGCGTCTTCGTCACCGGCTAACGGATTACGACGAGGCCGCGATGATCGGTCCGGGTATCGGTTCTGACTTCCACCCGGTAGGAACCCGGCGGCAGGACCGCCGGTAGGTCGAAATGAAGTCGATGCAGACCGGCCGATAAGTACTGGTCCGCAAGCGACGTCTGTACACGTCCCTCCGAATCGATGAGCCTTACCCGTAAGTGGTCGGGCCGGGCCAGGATTATTTCGAACGTGAATCCATCCGCCGCCGGATTCGGATAGACCGACCAGTCGAATTCTTTCGCGGGTATGTCCTGCGGCTCTACGGCGGTTCCCATGGCTACATTAACATCCCTCAGAATCCAGCGATCCGGATCCAGTTCGACCGCGATAGGACGCGCCTGAAGGCGAAGCACGAACGTTTCGTTTCTGCGGGTGTTGTCGATGGTGAATCGTTCGAAACCTGCCTCCGTCTCCCCGACAATTTCGACGGGCATTTCGAAGGCGATCACGTTGGACTCCTCCAGGTCTTGCGTCTGGTTGATTTCAACGTCGATGACATACTGATTCGGATCCGGCCGATTTCTCCAGACGACGTCGTAACGAGGATAACCCGTACCACTCGTGATCCACTAATCGAAGAACGTGTCGAGGTCGCGCCCGGATTCCCGCTCCGCAATTTCTTGGAAGTCCGCTGTCTCCGCGACGCCGTACCGAAGGTTTTCGTCGGCCGCGAAAGCCCTGAGTATGGATCGAAATGTATCGTCGCCGACCAATCGCCAGAGCATTCTCGGGGACCATCCAGCCTTTCGTGTAGACCCTCCGGTAATCGAACATGTAGCCTACGCTCGACGTGTCGGAGAGCACCAGCGTCCCGGTGACCCTATTGGCGTTATTGTAGCGCGAATTAAACTCCGTGTCGTATCAGAACCGATCCAGATCCGACTCCCAGAACAGCATGGCGCCCTGGGTGGCGAATCCTTCGTGCCGCCAGAGATGCGGCCACGTCTTGTTGGTCACCAGGTCCCCGTACCACACGTGGGCGAGTTCGTGGGAGACGAGGCCCAGGCCGATATTTCCCATCGAAGTCATCGTCTGATTCTCCATGGCGCCTCTGAACGTAACATGCGCATGGCCGTACTTTTCGTCCGGAAAGGGATACGGTCCGTACCCGTACTCGAAGACCGGCAGCACTTCGGTCACCCGCTTCCAGCCGCTCTCGTCGTTTATTCCCTCATAGGCACCCTGACCACGGTACCCGTAATGCAGAATCGGAAGCGAGAGGGGTCCGTTCGAACCGACACGAAGATCGGAGTCCAGAAGAATGGTCACCCGTACGCTATCGGCCTTGTCCGCCGGGTGGTCCTTGTTAGGCCACCAGTCCATGGCCCCATAGGGTTCCGAGAGCGTCCAGAGGAAGGGATCTCCGTTCCAGGGCAGATTGCCCCATGCGATGTAGCCCGCGCTGACGGGATCTCCATAGTACTCGACGACCACTTCAACGTCGCCACCCGCCTGGGCCGGTGACTGAAGCTCGATCGTCAGCACGTTCGAGGCGTGCATATAGGAAAGCGGGGCCCCGTCAAGAGTCGTCACCCGCGCAACGGTCATCGCCGTGCTGAAAACCACGGCGGCGACAAACAGCCTGGCGATAATCTTCCGCATTGTACTATCCTATTTGTCAGTCGGTATCGGGAAACGCTGCCTGGAGTTCAACAAGGAATCTCACGTCCTCCAAGAACGGAAACGGGGACAGGTCCAGTTATTGACATGAAGATGTAAACGGGACCTGTCCCCGTTTCCGGACCCGTTTCCGGACCTGAT